>NZ_JBCDMW010000004.1:0-97394 GCF_038433155.1 Luteococcus sp. H101 | reverse complement strand
GGGTGTTTTTTTTGTTTTTGCTGCTCCCTCCCCCCCTCTTTTTTTTTTCCCCCCCCCCCCCCCCCCCCCCCCCGGGGCACACCCGGCCACCCCATATTCTCTCGGAGAACAAAGGAGTCCTCCCCATGACTGACACCGGCACCACGGAAACCCAACCAATCCCACCCAGCTCACGGCGCCCCACGACGGGAATCGGCGCGCAGGAGATGCAGCTCCAGCGTGGGCTGACCAACCGGCACCTGCAGCTGATCGCCATCGGCGGCGCCATCGGCACGGGCCTGTTCCTCGGCTCGGGCCGCACCATCCATCTGGCAGGCCCGTCGATCCTGCTGGTCTACGCCGTGATCGGCTTCTTCCTCTTCTTCGTGATGCGGGCCATGGGCGAGCTGCTGCTGTCCAACCTGGCCTACAAGTCCTTCGCCGATTTCGCCACCGACCTGATCGGCCCCTGGGCCGGCTTCTACATCGGCTGGACGTACTGGATGTGCTGGGTGGTGATCGGCATCGCCGACACCGTCGCCATCTGCGGCTACCTGTCCGTGTGGTTCCCGGACCTGCCCAAGTGGATCCCGGCCCTGTGCGTCGTGCTGCTGCTGACCGCGCTGAACATGGTGGCCGTCCGGCTCTTCGGTGAGCTGGAGTTCTGGTTCGCGATGATCAAGATCGTCACCATCGTCGCCTTGATCTTCGTCGGCGGCTACCTGGCGCTGACCGCCTTCCAGCCGCCCCAGGCCGGGGCCCCGACGGCATCCGTCGCCCACCTGTGGGACCGCGGCGGCTTCTTCCCGACGGGTGTCTCCGGCTTCCTGGCCGGCTTCCAGATTGCCATCTTCAGCTTCCAGGGCATCGAGATGGCCGGCACCGCCGCCGCCGAGACCGCCGACCCGACCCACAACCTGCCCAAGGCGATCAACTCGATCCCGGCCCGTGTGCTGATCTTCTACGTGCTGGCGCTCGGCGTGATCATGTCCGTCGTGCCCTGGGACCTGATCGACCCGGAGCACAGCCCCTTCGTCACCATGTTCGGCTTCATCGGCATCGTGATCGCCTTCCACGTGATCAACTTCGTGGTGCTCACTTCGGCCGCCTCCTCGGCCAACTCGGGCGTCTACTCCACGTCGCGAATCATGTATGGCCTGGCCCGGGAGAAGGACTCCCCCGAGGTCTTCTCCAAGCTGTCCAGCCGGCACATCCCGCGCAATGCGCTGATCCTGACCGCCATCTGCATCTCCCCGGCCATCCTGATGGTCTCGTTGGAGGGCTCGGTGATGGAGGCCTTCAGCATGATCGCCGGCGTCTCGTCGGTGCTCTACATCTCGGTCTGGGGCCTGATCATGGTCAGCTACCTGCGCTACCTGAAGAAGTTCCCGGAGCGCCACGCGGAATCCTCCTTCAAGATGCCGCTGCCGCACTTCATGCCCTGGGCGACGCTGGTCTTCTTCGCCGCGATCTTCGTGGTGCTGGGCCTGTCCAAGGACTCCCGGATGTCGCTGATTGCGGCGCCGGTGTGGATTCTGATCATGGCGGTGATCTACCACCTGATGAAGCCGGTCAAGGCCACCAAGAAGCCGCTGGACTTCAATGCCATGCGGGAGGTGGAGGAGGCTGCGCACGGGGCCGCCGCGCATGGTCGAACCAAGGCTTAGTAGTCTCGACATGTGACCACTTCGGCCTCTCGCCATGGGCAAGGAAGCCCACGAGCAAGCAAGACCCGGCAGTTGGACGCCACGGATCGGCAGATCATCAAGCTGCTGATGGCCAACGGACGGATGAGCAATGCCGCCCTGGCGGCCGCGACGTCCACTGCCGAGTCCACCAGCCATGCCCGGGTACAAGCCCTCAGGGAGGCCGGAGTGATCACGGGAATCCACGCCAATGTGGACACCGCCGCCATCGGGCGGCCACTGCAGGCCCTGATCTTCGTCAAGATCCACCCGGGGCTGCGCGACGAACTGGTGGCCGAGGCCGACCGGCTCGCCCAGCTGCCGCCCGTGCTGCACGTCATCTTCCTGGGCGGGCACTGCGACTTCGTCGTCTGGGTGGCGATGGGTGACCCCACCGAACTGCGCGACTTCGTGCTGCGGGACCTGAGCAATGACAAGGCCATCGCCAGCACCGAGACCTGCGTCATCATGGAACACCGTCGAGGCCAGAACTTCGACCCGACGGTGGAGTGACGGCCTGACCCCTGAGTTCTCCCCTGGCCCGACGGGATGAGTCCAGAACCCACCCGGCGGACGATGCCCGACGAGCAGCTCCGGCGAAACAGTGGAGCCATGATCATCCACAGCCTCAGCATCGTCCTCGCCCTGATCGCCATCGTCCTGATTGCCGGGATGGCCGTCACCCCACTGCTCGCCGACGGGCTCTGAGGGCGCCCCTGCCCCCGGCGCCGGAGCCACGCTCAGATGGCGTCGAACATCTCCTCGAAGCTCTTGGTGAGCGTGAAGTCCCCCGCCGTCGCGGTCTGGGCCTTCTTCCTGGTCAGCGGCTGCGGGGCGCCGGACTGCGGCTCGTCCTGCTCCTGCGGGTCCTCGTCCAGCGCCTCGGGCAGGGACTCGTCGGTGCGCAGCCGCACCATGGCGGCCAGCTCCCGGCCCGCCCGCCCGATCCGACGCTCCAGCCCGGAGCCGGCGTCGCCCCAGTCCTCCGTGGCCGCAAAGACCGCGGTGGGCACCACCGCCGCCTTCAGGTAGAAGAACAGCGGCAGCAGCGCCTGGTCGATCGCCAGCGAGTGGCGTGGGGTGCCACCCGTCGCGGCCAACAACACCGGCTTGTCCAGCAGGGCACCCTCGTGCAGCACGTCGAAGAACATCTTGAACAGCCCGGAGAAGGACGCATTGAAGACCGGGCTGACCACCACCAGGCCGTCGGCCTCCACCACGTCGGAGACCGCCCGCTGCAACGCCGGGGACTGCACCCGGGTGAGCAGGGCGTTGACCAGGTCATGGGCCAGCAGGCGCAGCTCCAGATGCTCCACCTGGTCCGCGCCGGTGGCCTGCACCAGACGTTCGGCCAGCAGGTGGGTACTCGACGGCTGACCCAACCCCGCACTGATCGCAACGACCTTCATGACTCCCTCACTGTTCGCGTCCGCCCGCTCGTGCTGCCCGGGCACTCCCGGACAACGTCGCCGGGCACCCAGACATTCCACACCCTGACCGGACCCGCCGCAGCCGGGCTGCATGGTTCAGCAGCCTCCTAGAGTGGCGGGCGTGTCTGATCCCACCGCCAATCCCATCGTCGACGCATCCCGTCCCGGCCTGAGCCGGGAGATTCTGGCCCTGGCCGTGCCGGCCTTCGCCACCCTGGTCAGCGAACCGCTGCTGCTGATGGCCGACTCCGCCATGGTGGGCCACCTGGGTACCCGGCAGCTGGCCGGTCTGGGGCTGGCCAGCAGCGTGCTGGGCATCATCAACGGGCTGTGCGTCTTCCTGGCCTATGGCACCACCTCCCTGGTGGCGCGACGGATCGGCGCCGGCGAGACTCGTCGGGCCCTGTCCGGGGGAATCGACGGCATGGCGCTGGGGCTGGGCCTGGGGCTGGTGCTGGCGCTCGGGCTGCACCTGGGGGCACCCACGGTGATCGGCTGGTACGGCGGAACCCCGGAAGTCTCGGCCCAGGCCGTGGCCTATCTGGGGATCGCGGGCTGGGGGTTGCCGATGCTGTTGCTGATGCTGGCCTCGACGGGGGTGCTGCGCGGGCTGAAAGACACCCGCACCCCCTTGCGCGTCGCGGTCAGCATGAACCTGGCCAACATCGGATTGAATGCGCTGTTCATGTACGGGATGGGCATGGGCATCCGCGGCTCCGCGCTGGGCACCCTGATCTCCCAGGCGGTGGGGGCCTCGGTGCTGGCCGGGGTGGTGTTGCGCGGCGCCCGGGCCGCCGGCGCGCCGCTGGGGATCCGGTTGTCCGGGGTGCTGGAGGCCGCCCGGGGCGGGGTCTGGCTGGTGTTGCGCAGCGTCTGGTTGCAGGCGGCGCTGGCGGTCACCGTCGCGGTGGCGGCCCAGACCGGGCAGGTCGGGCTGGCGGGTCACCAGGTGACCAATTCCCTGTGGAGCTTCATCTGTCTGGCGCTGGATGCGCTGGCGATCGCCGCGCAGGCCATGGTGGGGCACGAGCTGGGCGCCGGGGATGCCGACACGGTGCGGGCCATCACGGCCAAGCTGTGCTGGTGGGGAGCCGGTGGGGGCGTGGTGCTGGCCCTGCTGCTGGTGCTGACCCGGGGGTCGCTGGCGCCGGTCTTCACCCCGGATGCCGGGGTGCAGCAGCTGCTGGGCCGGCTGCTGCTGGTGCTGGCGCTGATCACGCCGGCTGGGGCCATCGCCTTCGTGCTCGACGGGGTGTTGATCGGGGCCGGGGATGCCAGGTATCTGGCGTTCGCCGGGCTGGTGGCCACGGCCTGCTACCTGCCGCTGGCCTGGCTGGTCAACCAGCAGGCGGCCGGAGTGGTGTGGCTGTGGGTGGCCTACGGTGGCTACCTGCTGGCCCGCGTCGGCACCCTCACCCTGCGGGCGCGAAGCGACGCGTGGATGCGGCTGGGCGCCTGAGCCGGGAGTGCGTGAGCCAGAACCCGCACCCCGATGTGCTCGGGGAGCGTGGACACTGGTCAGGCGTGGGCGCGCAGCGGCCGGGACTCGGTGCGACGGAAGTCCACCCGAACCACCTCGGCCACCTGATCGGTGGGCAGCTCGTCGTCCTTGGCGGTGGCCACGAGGCCACGAGCGGCGCGGAAGGCGGCCAGGTCGAACAGTTCAGCGGTCTCCTGCCGGGCCGGCTCGGCCACGGGCAGCTCGACGATGGTGGCGGTGCGGACCGGATTGCGACGGGCGCTGAACTCGAGCATGGTGCCCACCAGGACTGGCAGGCCGAGCAGCGCGGCCCAGACGGGCGCTTGGGTGGAGGTGATGGCCACCAGCGCCGCGCCGGTGAGCGCGACAATGAACAGACTGATATTGGTGTGCAGTGCGGAACCCCGCATACTTCCCCCGATGTTGAATTTCCCCCGATGTCGACCGGGTTCCCCAACCCGGTGCTGTGGCCTCGATCCCCCGATCAACGCCACAGGAAACGTTAAGTCAATCAAGGGTCAAATGGCCAACCACGGGCGTCGACGGGCGGGAAACCACACCCCGCCTTCAGATCCCGGGGGCAAAATGTCACCTGATCAGGGGACAGGCAAGCCATCAGGAAAGTCCGCTGGCTGTGCTCCGGGAATTTGCAGCGGGGTCGGAGCAGCGGACCCGTGGAGGGATCCCGACCCCCGACCCCTAACTGCGCAGCCGCTTATTGTCGGGGCAGCTGCTGCAGCGGCTGCCCCAAGACCCAACGGCTGCGCAGTGCACCGGGGAGAGGCCGGGCGACGTCGCAGTGAACCAGCGAAGGGTCAGGCGACGTCGTCGGCCCGGTCACTGGTCCCGGTCCAGATGTCCTTGGCACCGACGGGCTGCTGGCCCTGATGATCCGCCACCGGGTCGGCTCCCCGTTGCGCCCGCAGCGACGCGTGGGTGGGCGCGTCCGGGACGTCGGCGGGGCGTCCCTCGTCGAATCCGGCGCGCATGGCCGGCAGGATCTCGCCCAACAGGTCCAGCTGCTCCAGCACCGTCCGGGTGGGCAGCCCGGCGTGGTCCACCAGGAAGAGCTGGCGCTGGTAGTGGCCAACCTCCTCCTTGAAGCCCAGGGTGCGCTCCAGCACCTGCTGCGGGGAGCCGACGGTCAGCGGGGTCTGCGCCGTGAACTCCTCCAGGCTGGGGCCGTGGCCGTAGACCGGCGCATTGTCGAAGTAGGGGCGGAACTCGTTCACCGCATCCTGGGAGTTCTTGCGCATGAAGAACTGCCCGCCCAGCCCGACGATGGCCTGCGAGGCCTTCCCATGGCCGTAGTGCTCGAAGCGCTGGCGGTACAGGTTCACCATCTGCCGGGTGTGGTCCATGGTCCAGAAGATGTTGTTGTGGAAGAAGCCGTCCCCGTAGTAGGCGGCCTGCTCCGCGATCTCGGGGCTGCGGATGGAACCGTGCCAGACGAAGGGCGGCACCCCGTCGAGCGGGCGCGGGGTGGAGGTGAAGCCCTGCAGCGGGGTGCGGAAGCGGCCCTGCCAGTCCACCACGTCCTCGCGCCACAGCCGGTGCAGCAGGTTGTAGTTCTCCAGCGCCAGGTTGATCCCGTCGCGAATGTCCTTGCCGAACCAGGGGTAGACCGGGCCGGTGTTGCCGCGGCCCAGCATCAGGTCGGCCCGCCCGTCGGCCAGGTGCTGCAGCATGGCATAGTCCTCGGCGATCTTGACCGGGTCATTGGTGGTGATCAGGGTGGTGGCGGTGGACAGCTGCAGGGTGCTGGTCTGGGCGGCGATGTAGGCCAGGGTGGTGGTGGGCGACGAGCTGAAGAAGGGCGGGTTGTGGTGCTCCCCGAGCGCGAAGACGTCGAGCCCCACCTCCTCGGCATGCTTGGCGATGGTGACGATGTCCTTGAGCCGCGCGCCCTCGCTGGGGGTGCGGCCGGTGGTGGGGTCGGTGGTGATGTCGCTGACACTGAAGATGCCGAACTGCATGATGACTCCTTGAGGGCCTCGGCCCGCTGCGCTCAACCATTTGGTTGAAGATTCATCTACCTTAACGCCATCGGGGATCTGATTGTTCCGGTGCGGCAACCCGGACGGACTTGGACGGCTGGCTAGCATCGGGGGAAATCCCCCGAGAGGTCCACGACAATGCCTTCCGTGATTCGCAGCCTGGCCCCCGTGCTGGCCGTCGTCCTGATGACCGGGACCGCCTGCACCAAGGAGTCCGGGGACGCCACCACCCCACCCGACGGCATCCCGGCCGCCGACAAGTCGGTGCGGGAGCTGACCGCGGCCCTGGTCAAGGGCGACGTCAGCACGCTGCAGACCACCCCGGCCAAATCCCCCGCCGCAGCCCAGGCCGAGCTGGCCACCGTGATGGGCGGGATGGACGGGCTGCACCCCAGCGTCGTGCCCGGGCAGATCACCTACCACCACAAGGACCAGACCGCGACGGTGCCGCTGGACCACAGCCTGCCCCTGGGTGGCTTGGCCTGGACCTGGCAGACCACCGCCCAGCTCAAGTACGAGTTCGGGGCCTGGAAGGTGGACTGGAAACCGCAGCTGGTACACCCGGACCTGACCGAACAGACCCGGCTGCGGCATGACCGGGTGATCCCCGCCCGCGCCGCGATCACGGGCGCGGATGGGCAGGCGCTGGTGGAGACCACCGTCGCCTACCGGGTGGGGGTGGACAAGGCCAACCTGTCCTCGGCGCAGCAGCCGACGGTGGCCACGGCGCTGGCCAAGCTGGTCAAGATCGACCCCGCCCAGTACGTCAAGCAGGTCAAGGCCGCCGGGGCCCGGGCCTTCGTGCCCGCCATCACACTGCGGGAGGGCAAGGTGCCGGCCGCCGCAACCACAATGAAGGGAGTGCTGGCCCAGCCGGTGGAGATGCCGCTGGGCCCCTCCAGCAGCTTTGCCGTTGGACTCCTGGGCACCTCCGGCCAGGCCACGACGGAGCAGGTGGCCGCCGGCAAGGGCGACGTGCTGGCGGGTGACTACGTCGGGCAGAGCGGGCTGCAGAAGCGGTACGACGCGCGGCTGCGCGGCACCATCGGGCACCGGATCGAGCTGGTGCAGCGCACCACACCGTCGGCCTCCCCCAGCCCGTCGGACAGCACCCAGCCGGCGGAGCAGCCGGATGAATCGGCCAGCCCGTCGGGCAGCCCCGGCCTCGGGGTGGTGAAGGAGCTGTTCGCCAGCCCCGCCAAGCCCGGCACCCCGGTGGCGTTGAGCCTGGACCGGAATCTGCAGACCCGGGCCGAGGAGGCCCTGGCCTCCCAGAAGGGGATCGCCTCCCTGGCCGTCGTGAAGGTGGGCAGCGGAGACCTGCTGGCCGCGGCCAATTCGACGGCCAGCGGCGCCAGCCCCAATGCCACCTTTGGCCACTTCCCGCCGGGTTCCACCTTCAAGGTGGTGAGCTCGCTGGCCCTGCTGCGCAAGGGGCTGACGCCCACCAGCACCGTGCCGTGCACCAAGACGGTGAACGTCAACGGCCGCAATTTCGAGAACTACGACGACTTCCCGGCCGGCAAGGTGGGCAACGTCACGCTCACCGATGCGCTGGCCAATTCCTGCAACACCGCCTTCCTCAGCCAGCACGCCAAGCTGACCGACGCCGACCTGGCGGCCGCCGCGGCCAGCCTGGGCGTCGGGGTGGACCACGAGGCCGGTTTCCCCTCCTTCTTCGGCTCGGTGCCGCCGGCGAAGGATCCGGTGACCAAGGCGGCCAACCTGATCGGGCAGGGGCAGGTGGAGGCCTCCCCGATGGCGATGGCCGGGGTGGCCGCCTCCGTGGCCTCCGGCAAGACCGTCGTGCCGTGGCTGGTGGCGGACAAGAAGCCCGCCCCGAAGCCCACGCTCTCCCCCACGGAGGCGCAGCAGCTGCAGACCATGATGAAGGCCGTGGTGTCCAGTGGCTCCGGGGCAGCGCTGAAGGGCGTCGCGACGGGCGCCAAGACCGGTACCGCCGAGTTCGGCGCCAGCAAACCGCCGAAGACCCACGCCTGGATGATCGCCTGGAATGACAAGTACGCCGTGGCGGCACTGGTCAACGAGGGGAAGTCGGGGTCGAAGGACGCGGCACCGATCCTCAAGAGTTTCCTGGCCGGCGGGTAGCTGCGTGTCGAACCCCTTGCCAGTAGGGTGTCCACGCCTACCCAAGGAGTTCAGAGTGCCTGTTCGTGACCGACGTGACCGATGCCCGGGCGTGTTGCGCCCCTGGCCTGCCGACGACGGGCTGCTGCTGCGGTTGCGGCTGGTGGGCGGGCGGCTTTCCGGAGACGCGTTGCGTGGGGTGCTGGCCGCGGCGGAGGGCTTCGGCGACGGCCGGATCCGGTTGACCAACCGCGCGAACCTGCAGCTGCGCGGCTTCCCGGCCAGCAGCCAGCCGGGCCAGGAGGGCCAGCCGAGCGCGGCCGCCGTCGACGCCATCCGGGCCACCGGTCTGCTGCAGCACCCGGACCATGACCTGGTGCGCAACATCATGGTCTCCCCGCTGACCGGGCTGGACACGGGCGTCGAGGGCGGCGGCCGGGCGGACCTGCGCGGTGTCGCCCAGGAGCTGGACCACCTGCTGGTGGCCAGCCCGAGCCTCGCCCGGCTGCCCGGGAAATTCCTGTTCGTGCTGGACGACGGCAGCGGGCACCTGATGAGCCATGCCTGTGACCTGGGCCTGGTGGCGCTGGACGCGCAGACCGTGCAGCTGCGGATCGGCGACGGCTGGGGCGAGGTCCTACCGCTCGGCCTGGCCGCGGCCCGGCTGGCGGTGCTGGCCGAGGAGTTCGTCGAGCGGGTCGGCAGCCAGCCGGAGGCGCCGTGGCACGTCGTCGAGTACGACGGACGGCTCTTCCCCACCGTCAACCCCGACCCTCGGCTGCCCCAGGCCAGCGACCCCCTGCCCTTTGGACCCTGCCCCGGCGGGGAACACGTCGAGGTGGGCCAGGGCGGGATTGACCGCCGGCTGGCCGAGGAATTGCTGTCCCGCGCCGACGAGTTCGTCGTCACGCCGTGGTACGGCATCATCGTCCCTGCCCAGCCCACCCAGAACTGAGGACCCCGTGAGCACACCGCGCCGGCCCACCAGCCGCTATGACTACCTCCGCACCGGCCAGGAGATCTACGTCGACTCCTTTGCCACCATCCGACGCGAGGCCGACCTCTCCCGGATTCCCGCCGACGCGGAGAAGCTGGCGGTCCGGATGATCCACGGCTCCGGCCAGGTGGACCTGACCACGGACCTGCAGGTGCACCCGCGGCTGGTCTCTGCGGCGCGGGAGGCGCTGCAGGCCGGCAAGCCGATCCTGTGTGATGCCACCATGGTGGCCACCGGCGTCACCCGCTCCCGGCTGCCCCGGGACAATGACGTCGTCTGTCTGCTCAATGACCCCCGGGTCCCCGCGCTGGCAACCGACTTCGGCACCACCCGGACCGCCGCCGCGGTCAGCCTGTGGGAGCCGATGCTGGAGGGTGCCGTGGTGGCAGTCGGCAATGCGCCGACTGCCCTGTTCCACCTGCTGGAGATGATCCTGGACGGGGCGCCGCGCCCGGCCGCCATCGTCGGCTGCCCGGTGGGCTTCATCGGCGCCGCCGAGTCCAAGCAGGCCCTGGCCGATCTCCAGGCGGAGCACGGGATCGAGATCCCCTTCGTCACCGTGCACGGCCGCCGCGGTGGTTCCGCCATGACCTCGTCGGCGCTGAACGCGCTGGCCCAGGAGAAGGAGTGAGCACCACGGCCCCCGCAGACCCCACCACGGTCCCCGAGCCTGCCGAGGGGCAGCCGGGGCACGCCGCCGGAGCTGGGCGTTTCCACGGCGTCGGCGTTGGCCCCGGCGACCCGGAGCTGATCACCCGCAAGGCGGCCCGGCTGATCCAGACCGCCGACGTGATCGCCTACCACTGTGCGCCGGGCAAGCCGTCGAATGCCCGTCGGATTGCCGCCGAACTCTTCCCCGACGGGGTGCTGGAGGAGGTGCTGGAGTATCCGGTGACCACCGGCACGGTGGACCACCCCGCAGGCTATGCCGGGGCGATGGCCGACTTCTACGAGTCCGCGGCGGGTCGGCTCGCGTCGCATCTGGAGGCCGGGCGGGACGTCGTGCTGCTCAGCGAGGGCGACCCGATGCTCTACGGCTCCTACATGTACATGCATGACCGGCTGGCCGAGCGGTTCGAGACCGAGGTGGTGCCCGGGGTGCCGTCCTTCCTGGCCAGCGCGTCAGCCGTCGGATCCCCGCTGGTGCGGCAGGAGGACGTGTTGAGCATCCTGCCCGGCACCCTGCCCGAGCCGGAGCTGGCCCGACGGTTGGCCGACACCGACGGGGCGATCATCATGAAGCTAGGCCGCACCTTCCCCGCCGTGCGCCGCGCGTTGCACTCGGCTCGTCGGCTGGACGGCGCCTGGTATGTGGAACGGGCCTCGATGCCCGAGGAACGCTGGCTGCCCGTCGCCAACGTCGACGAGGCGTCGGTGCCCTACTTCAGCTTGGTCGTGGTGCCTGGTGATTCCCTGCACGGCAAGCGTTCCCGCGCGACGGTGGCCGACCCCCTCGCGGTGGGCGAGCCTGTCGAAGCCACCCCCTCCGGCGACGGGTTCCACGTGAAACCCGTCGAGCTGCTGGTGGTCGGCCTGGGACCCGGCCCCGACGGCTGGATCACCCCCGAGGTGAGTGCCGCGCTGGCCGACGTGCAGCACGTGATTGGCTACGCCCCCTATGTGAACCGGGTCCCACAGCGCCCCGGGCTGACGCGGCATGCCAGCGGCAACACCGTCGAGGTGGACCGGGCCCGGCACGCCCTGGAGCTGGCCCTGGCCGGCGAGCGGGTGGCGGTGGTCTCCGGCGGCGACGCCGGGATCTTCGGGATGGCCGCCGCCGTCTTCGAGGCCGCGGAGGACCCGCGCTTCGCCGAGGTGCCGGTGCGGGTACTGCCCGGGCTGAGTGCGGTGCAGGCCGTCGCGGCCCGCGCCGGCGCACCGATCGGCGCCGACTTCGCCGTGATGTCCCTGTCCGACCGGCTCAAGCCATGGAGCGTCGTGGAGGATCGGCTGCGGCACATCGCGCAGGCGGACCTGGTGCTGGCGCTCTACAACCCGCGTTCCCGCGCCCGCACCGAGCAGTTCGGGCAGGCGCAGCGGGTGCTGCTGGAGCACCGCTCCCCCGAGACGGTGGTGCTGGTGGGTCGCGACGTGGGCCGCGCCGAGGAGGAGCTGCGGGTCACGACGTTGGGTGACTTGGACCCGGAATCGATCGACATGAAGTGCCTGGTGATCATCGGGGCCTCATCGACGCGGGTCAGCCGGGCCGGGGTCTGGACCCCGCGCTTCGTCGAGCCGACGGAGGTGGCCGAATGACCGTCCACTTCGTCGGGGCCGGGCCGGGCGCCGCGGACCTGCTGACCGTGCGCGCCACCCGTCTGCTGGCTTCGGCCGACGTGGTGCTCTACCCCGGCACCTACCTGGACCCGGAGGTGCTGGCGCTCGTCGGGCCCGGGGCGAAACTCGTCGACACCCAGGATCTTGATCTTGACCAGATCACCGCGGAGTTGGTGGACGCGCACCGGGCGGGCAAGAAGGTGGTGCGGCTGGCGTCGGGCGACCTGAGCGTCTATTCCGCCTTGTCGGAGCAGAGCCGACGGCTGGATGAGGCCGGCGTGCCTTGGGATGTCACCCCCGGCGTGCCCGCCTATGCCGCGGCCGCGGCGCGGATCGGCCGGGAACTGACGGTGCCGCTGTTGGCGCAGTCGTTGGTGATCACCCGCACCCAGGCCCGCTCCACCCCGATGCCCGACGGCGAGAGCCTGCAGGCCTTCGCCGCCACTGGCGCAACCCTGGCGCTGCACCTGGCCATTCGTCGCACCCGGGAGCTGATGGCCGAGCTGGAAGAGCGGTTGGGCGCCGATTGCCCCGTCGTCGTGGTCTACCGCGCCAGCCAGCCCGACGAGCTGGTGCTGCGCGGCACGATCGGCACCATCGCGGATCAGGTGGAGGCCGCCGGTCTGCGCCAGGCGGCGTTGATCCTGGTCGGCCGCGCACTGGACCCCGAGCCGGGTGGCGAGAGCTTCCTCTACGACTCACACCGGGAGCGCAAGGCCCGCCAACAGGGCTGAGGACCAGCCCGAGGGTTCGTACGTCCAACGCCAACCAAGCGGCAACCACCTCGTCCACCGGGTGATCGATGTCTCGCACACCGAGGCCCTAGGGTCTAGGGCATGGAACTCGAGACGAGATTCGCCCGGCCCGATGGCGAGACCATCGCGACCCTCGTGGAGCAATGCGCTCCAGGTGAAGCGGCCCCGCTCGAAGTCATCGAGACGGGCAGCAGCTCAGTGGTCGCCCTCACTGAGCACGCAGCCGTGCGGATCGCTCGTGACCCGAAAGTTGCTCAGGCCTTGCTCCGTACCCAACGGCTCGTCGATCACCTGCCACCACTACCCTTCGACGTGCCGACCTCGCTGGCTCCACCAGTCCGGCAAGGAGACATTGTTGCCATCGCGACCCGGCGACTGCACGGAGAGCCACACCCGGCTGGTTCGGGGGAGCCAGCCGCGCTGAGGCCAGTACTGGACGCCATCCACGAGATCGACGTAGGACCCGTGCGCGAGTGGCTCGCGGAACCACATGCTTTCAGCGGCGGAACACAATGGCTGTCGGTTCTGCGTGAGCAAGTCGTCCCGCTCCTGCACACGTCGAAGAGAAGCACCGCCCTACGCATCATCGAACAGGCCGAAGATCTGGACTCGGCTCCCAAAGCCCTGAACCACGGCGACCTGGCGGGATCCAACATGCTCTGGCAGGACGGACGCGTCTCGGCAGTCCTCGACTGGGACCTGGCGGCATGGTGCGACCCTGCCGATGATGTAGCCTCCATTGCCCTGTGGCACGGCTGGGACTTGCTCCCATGCTTGGCCGACGCGGAGACGGTGCAACGGGCAGAAGTGATCCGCCAGACCTATCCGATGCAGATCGTGGCCTTCTCGTTGCTCCACGAACGCCCCGCCGACGAGGTCAACCGCGCCGTCAGACAGGCCGTGGACCGACTGCCCTGAACACACGCGATCACCGCAACGTGCCCAGCGCCTGTCCAGTGAACTGCCGCTGGATGTGGAGATCTCCGTCCTCAAGTCGCCCAGCGGCATGAGAGTGCGTTCGCTGGTCAGCCAGTGGCGGAAATTCGCCCAGCGACGGAAGTTCAGGACGCCGCGGCGAGTTTGCGGGTGACGTACTGGTTCAGACTGAGGTGCTGCTCGGCGGCCTCAATCGCCAGACGACGGTGCAGCTCCTCGCCCAACCGGAGCTGGAACTTGCCTGAGTAGTGCCTCGTCGACAACGGCTCGGGCACGTCCTCGTCCGATTCGCACATGTCGGCAACGACCTCGTCCACCAGCTCACGCAGGCCCGCCAGGGCCGCTTCAGGGGTGCCGGCCAGCCACGACAGAGATGGGAACTCGACGCAGGTGGCGACGAACTCCTCATCGTCGGCGGACCAGGTGACGCGGAAGCTGTAGCGCGCGGTGTCGATCATGGTGGTGCTCATAGATTCGCCTCCAACTTCTCGATGGCCTGCGGTACCTGCTTGACCTGGTAGGCATTGGCCTTGGCCTTGGCATGGTCATTCTGGATGTTGACCCGGGGGGGCGCCGGGCCATGGTGTCTTGTAGACGGCGTGGGAGCCGCCGCTCGTGCGGGGCGGCCCGAAGTGATGCTCGCAGACCTTGGCCAATTCGGCGTAGCCGATGTTGTGGGGATTGGCTCGCATCTCGGCGAGGATCTTCGCAACACTGGACATGGCCCCATGATACCGCCGGTAGTACCAAATCGCACTGCTCGCCAAATGATCGATGTCACGCGCCTGTCACAGCCGGCCTACTTGCGGATCCACAGTCCGGGCGTGCACGGGGACTCCCGCGGGGACCCTCTGGATAAAGGAGACCGCGTCGGGCCCGGTCAGCACGGCGGGATCGGCATCGGGGACGACGCAGACCAGGCCCGGGACGCCCAGGTTCCGCGCAGCGGTCATGGCCTCGTCGGGCTCAGGAGTGAAGCAGGTGGCGGTGCACGACGGGTGGCAGCGCAGCCATTCGATGGCCACCGACGCGTCATCCGTCCACAGGTGCTCGCCGGGAACCGGGGCCAGCCGGGCCAGGATCACGGCCCGCTCATCCCGCGGCAGCGGGGTCAACGGGGCAAACAGGTGGTCGGGGGCACCGACCGTCCAGCCGGCACGCAGCGGCCCGTCGAGTTCCAGCCCGACGATGTTCAGCCGCGGTGAATCCCCTTGCCAGCCGTCGGCCTGGCCGGTCCGGTGGGTCTGGTTGGGAGCGCCCAGGTGGCCCAGCACGTGCAGGGTGCTGGCGCCGTAGCCCGCGGCCACCAGCAGCTCCGCGAGCTGCGCAGGGGTGTGCTCGTCGGAGCTGAGCACGATCACCCGTCGCCCCGGCGCCAGCTCCCGGTTGACCAAGCTGACGTCGCGGCCGACGACGCTGACCACGGCGCAGCTCTCCGCCGCCCAGTTCAGTTCAGCGCGGGCCAGGGCCACCGAGGAAACGGCGGGGTGGATCCGGACCCGCTCCGCGCCCAGCATCCCGATCAGCGTCGTGCCGATCCCGCTGACCAGCGGATCACCGGAGGCCAGCACCACCACCGTCGCATCGGCGGGCAAGCAATCCAGCAGCGCGGGCAGCTTCTCCCGTAGTGGGGAGGGCCACGGCAGGCGAGTTGGGCGCGGGGACCCCTCGAGGAGCATCGCCAGGTGGCGGGCGCCGCCCAGCACCACGTCGGCGTCGAGCACCAGCCGTCGCAATCGTTCGGGCAGGCCATCCCAGCCGTCGGCGCCAACCCCCACCACGTCAACCGGTCGCTCGGAGCTCATGGTGCCCAACGCTAGCGGCACGGCTGCGGCCCGCCCCAGTGCCAGACTGGTGGGATGCTGCTCACCCTGACCTCCACCGCGCCCTCGGCGTCCGACCTGGGCTTCCTGCTGCACAAGCATCCGGAGCGCGTGCAGCGCAGCAGCCTCAGCGTGGGCACCGCGACGGTCTACTACCCGGAGGCCAGCGACGAGCGGTGCACCGTGGCGCTGAGCGTCACCGTCGACCCGATCGCGCTGGTCAAGCAGCGCGGCATCAAGGCGCAGCCCGGCACCCTGGGCCAGTACGTCAACGACCGCCCCTACGCGGCGGGCTCCATGCTGGCACTGGCGATCGGCAAGGTCTTCACCACCGCCCTCAACGGCCGCTGCGATGCCCGCCCGGACCTGGCCGCCAGCCCGCTGCCGCTGACCGTGCACCTGCCGGCGATGGCCGTCCGCCCCGACCAGGGACAGGACGCGAATGAGCTGGTCACCAGCCTGTTCGGGCCGCTGGGTTGGCAGGTGGAGACCCGCAGCACTCCCCTGCTGGAACAGGATGCCGGCTTCGACTGGGGTCCGTCGCCCTATCTGGACGTCACCCTCACCGGCACCCTGCGGCTGGCCGACGCGCTCAGCCACCTCTACGTCCTGCTGCCCGTGCTGGACCGGGGCAAGCACTACTGGATCAGCACCGACGAGGTCGACAAGCTGCTGCGGCGCGGCGGCGACTGGCTGCCCGGCCATCCACAACGCGAGTTCATCACCGGCCGCTACTTGGGCGCGCATCGCGGCCTGGTGGACGACGCCCTGACCCGGCTGGAGGAACTCGACGACCGGCTCCCCGCCGAGGTGGACTCCCCCGAGACTGACGACGCCGAGGCGGAGATCACCGAAGCCGAGGCCACGGACAACGAACCCGAAGCGCGCCATCCGCTGCGCAAACTCCGCCTGGAAGCAGTCCTGGCCGAGCTGCACCGCGGCGGGGCGCACAGCGTCGCCGACGTCGGCTGCGGCGAGGGCGCCTTCCTGCGCCACCTGCTGCCCGACCCGCAGTTCACCCGGGTGCTGGGACTCGACGTCTCGGCCCGTGAGCTGGAACGGGCGGAACGCAAGCTCAACCTGGACCGGCTGAGCGACACGGTGCGCGGCAAGCTGACCCTGCGCCAGTCGTCGGTCACCTATCGGGACGACGCCCTGACCGGCTTCGACGCGATCCTGCTGGTGGAGGTGCTGGAGCACGTCGACGAGGATCGGCACCCGTCGCTGGAGGCCAACATCTTCGGCGCCGCGCAGCCCGGCCAGGTGATCGTGACAACGCCGAATGGCGAGCACAATGCCCGCTACGGGCTGGGGGCGGGCCAGCTGCGCCACCCGGACCACCGCTTCGAGTGGACCCGGGAACAGTTCGCCGCGTGGGCCGCACGGGTCGCCCAGGCCTACGGCTACCGGGTGACGCTCGGCGGCATCGGCGACGACGACCCCGAGCTCGGCCCACCCACCCAACTGGCCGTCTTCACCCGCACCGAGGAGGCCTCCCATGGCTGACGTCCACGTCCCGGAACTCTGCCTGGTGGCCCTGATCGGGGTCTCCGGCGCGGGCAAGTCCACCTTCGCGCGGGAGAAGTTCGCGCCCTTCGAGGCGGTCAGCTCGGACTTCTGCCGCGGCCTGGTCAGCGGTGACGAGAATGACCAGTCCGCCTCCGCCGACGCCTTCGAGATCCTGCACCACATCGTCGGCAAGCGGTTGGAGCGCGGCCTGCTGACCGTGGTGGACGCCACCAACACGTCGCCCCAGGCCCGCAAGGAATTGGTCCGGGTGGCCAAGGAGCAGGACGTGCTGCCGGTCGCGATCGTGCTCGACGTCGATCCGGCAGTGGCGATCGAGCGCAACACCCACCGGCCGGATCGCGCCTTCGGTGAGGGGCCGGTGCGCCGGCAGGCCGCACAACTGGCCAAGTCCCTCAAGGGCCTGCAGCGCGAGGGATTCCGACACATCACGGTGCTGGGCTCCACCGAGGAGATCGAGCAGGCCCGGATTGTTCGCGATCCGCTGCTGAACAACCACAAGCACCTGCATGGCCCCTTCGACATCGTCGGTGACGTGCACGGCTGCTTCGACGAGCTGGTGGAGCTGCTGAAGACCCTGGGCTACCGGATCAGCCGCGACCACGACGGTCACGCGGTGGACGCGGAACACCCCGACGGCCGCACCGTCATCTTCGTCGGTGACCTGGTGGATCGTGGCCCCGGCACGGTCGACGTGCTGCGGCTGGCCATGGGAATGACCGCCGCCGGCCATGCGCTGGCGGTGCCCGGCAACCACGAGGCCAAGCTGGTCCGGGCCCTGGACGGGGCAAAGGTGCAGGTCAGCCACGGTTTGGAGACCACCCTGGCGGAGCTCGACGCCCAGCCGGCCAGCTTCCGGGCTGCGGTGCGGGAGTGGTGCTATTCCCTGGTCTCCCACCTGGTACTGGACGACGGGAAACTGGTGGTGGCCCACGCCGGGTTGAAGGAGGCCTACCACGGGCGGGCGTCGGGTCGGGTGCGCTCCTTCGCGCTCTACGGTGACACCACCGGCGAGACCGACGAGTTCGGCCTGCCGGTTCGCTACCCGTGGGCCGACGAATACCGCGGCCAGGCGATGGTGGTCTATGGCCACACCCCCACGCCGCGGCTGGAGTGGGTGAACAGCACGCTCTGCCTGGACACCGGCGTGGTCTTCGGCGGGCAACTCTCCGCGCTGCGTTACCCGGAACGGGAGACGGTGCAGGTGGCCGCGCACGCGGTGCACTACCAGCCGGTCAAACCCTTCGCGACGGCCGAACGCGCGCCCGACGAACTTCGGCTGGACGACGTGCTGGGGTTGCGGAATGTCGAAACCGAGCTGCTGGGCCGCGTCTCCATTCCCGCGGAGAATGCCGCCGGCGCGCTGGAGGTGATGAGTCGCTTCGCGCTGCACCCGTCGCAGCTGGCCTATCTGCCGCCGACGATGTCCCCGGTGGCCACGTCCAAGCGCCCTGACCACTTGGAACACCCCGATGAGGCCTTCAGCCAGTTCCGCGAGTGGGGCGCCGGACGGGTGGTCTGCCAGGAGAAGCACATGGGTTCGCGGGCCGTGGTTCGGCTGCACGACGATGGCGATGTGGTGCACACCCGCACCGGCCGGGCCTTCCTGCCGCCCAAGCTTCAGGCCGAGTTCACCGGACGGCTGCGCCGGGCCGCCACCGCCGCCGGGCTGTTCGAGGAGCTGGGCAGCAGCTGGCTGCTGCTGGATGCGGAGCTGCTGCCGTGGTCGATGAAATCGGAGGGGATGCTGCGGGAGCAGTATGCCGCCGTCGCCGCGGCCGCGAAGCTGTCGTTGACCGCCGAGGTGGCGGCGCTGGAGGCCGGCGTCGGGCGCGGGCTGGAGCTGGCCGACGAGTTGGCCGCCGCCCGGCAGAGCCTGGCCAATGCCCACGCCTATGACCAGGCCTGGCGGCGTTATGCCTGGCCAACCCGAGGTCTGGCCGGGGTGCAGCTGGCGCCCTTCCAGGTGCTGGCGGCACAAGGCAGCACCTTCGAGACCCGCGACCACCGCTGGCACCTGGCCGTCGCGGACCGGTTGGCCGAGGCGGATCCCGAGCTGATCCGTCGCACCCGACAGCTGGAGGTGGACGTCGAGGATCCGAGCTCGGTGGCCGAGGGCGTGGCGTGGTGGGAGGAGCTGACCGGCGCGGGCGGCGAGGGAATGGTGGTCAAGCCGCTGGCCAACCTGAGCCACACACAGAAGGGTGCGCTGATGCAGCCCGGCCTCAAGGTCCGCGGGCGGGAGTACCTGCGGATCATCTACGGCCCGGACTACACGGTGGAGCGCAACCTCACCCGGCTGAAGAACCGCAACCTGGGCAAGAAGCGCTCGCTGGCGCTGCGGGAGTACGCGCTGGGGCTGGAATCGCTGCACCGGCTGGTGCGCGACGAACCGTTGTGGCGGGTGCACGAGCCGGTCTTCGCGGTGCTGGCCATGGAGTCGGAGCCGGTGGATCCGCGCTTGTGACGGCGGTGTGGCCCGGCCCTGGAAAACGCTAGGGTGGGCCTCACTTGGCCCGAGGTGCCTCCGAACCGGTCCGCCGGGGGTTGGGGAGAATCTGGGAAGCCGGTGGGAATCCGGCACAGGCCCGCTGCGGTGAGCCGGGGCGTCACGCACGCACCCGACGAGTCCGAAGACCGGCCTCGAGCCACTGACCATCCATCGGCCACTTGAGCGGGAGCCTCGAATGCCCTTGTCACAGAAGTCTCAGTCACCCCAGAAGGCGCCCACGGCGCTGACGCACCAGCACTTCCCCTTCTCCGCCATCGTCGGCTGTGAGTCCGACGACCTGGACGCCATGGGTCTGGCCCTGGTGCTGACCACCATCCAGCCGCAGATCGGCGGCGTGCTGGTCCGCGGCGAGAAGGGCACGGCGAAGTCCACCGCCGTGCGCGCGCTGGCCGCCGTGCTGCCGCCGATCGACGTCTTCCAGGGCGATCGCTTCTCCATCGACCCGGCCGATCCGCGCGCCACCTCGCCCGACGGCCCCTTCGACATCGAGTCGGTCACCAGCCGGGCGGTGCGGCTGGTGGAACTGCCCGTCGGCGCCACCGAAGACCGGGTGCTGGGCTCCATCCACCTGGAAAGCGCCTTGTCACACGGCAATGTGGAGTTCGAGCCGGGGCTCTTGGCCAAGGCGCATCGCGGGATCCTCTACGTCGACGAGGTGAACCTGCTGCACGACCACCTGGTGGATCTGCTGCTGGATGCCGCCGCCATGGGCCGGGCGACGGTGGAACGCGACGGCGTCTCCATCGAGCACGCGGCGCGCTTCGTGCTGATCGGCACCATGAACCCGGAGGAGGGCGAGCTGCGCCCCCAGCTGCTGGACCGCTTCGGCCTGACCGTCGAGGTGGCCGCCCCGCGGGACTGGCAACTTCGCGCCGAGGTGGTGCGCCGTCGGATGGCCTACGACGCTGACCCGGCCGGTTTCCAGGCCCGCTACCAGGCGGCCGATGAGACCCTGAGCCAGCGGATCGCCCGCGCCACGGAGCTGCTGCCCAGTGTCCGGCTGGGTGATGCGGCGCTGTTGAAGATCGCGGAGATCTGCGCCGCCTTCGAGGTGGACGGCCTGCGTGCCGACATCGTCACCGCCCGCACCGCCATCACCCACGCTGCCTGGCAGGGCCGCACCGCCGTGACCAAGGCCGACATCCGCCAGGCCGCCCTGCTGGCGCTGCCACACCGGCGTCGACGCAATCCCTTCGACGCCCCCGGTCTGGACGAGGACCTGCTGGACCAGCTCTTGGGCGACGACGAACTTCCGCCCGAGCCGGAGGAGCAGCAGCCCGACCCAGGCCAAGGCCCCGACGATGCCCCGGAGGATGATCGCGACCCAAAAGGCGGTGAGGGTGACGACGGTGAGCTGACCCCGCCGGAGCCGCCCAGCCCGCAGGACGGTGGTGCCGACTTCACGGACCCCGAGCCTGTCGAGGGGCAAGAGGAGGACCTGCCGCTGCCCCCGCCGCCCCTTCCCCCGGACGCGGCCTCGGACGGGGCGCAGACCGTGGTGAGGGCCGCCACGCCGTCGCCCCGGCCGCGTACGCTGACCGTGCGCGGGGTGGGAGATGGTGCTGCGGGCAAGCGCAGCCGGGCCATCACCAGTAGTGGGCGACGGGTTGGCGCCCGTCGCCCGAATGGCGACTCGACCGGATCGCTGCACCTGGTGGAGACCCTGCGCGCCGCCGCCGGGGAACAGCCCCGTCGCCGGGACGCGGCTGCCCCAGCCAACCCAACCACGATGGCCGAGCCTGCCGAGACCCCCCGATCAGCTCGGGGAACGGGGAGGGAAGGCACTCGCCTGGATCTGCGCGCCGAGGACATCCGGCTGGCCGTCCGCGAGGGACGCGAGGCCAATCTGGTGCTCTTCTGCGTCGACGCGTCGGGGTCGATGGCCGCGCGCAAGCGAATGGTGCAGGTCAAGACCGCGATCCTCAGCCTGCTGCTGGACGCCTATCGCCGCCGGGACAAGGTGGGGCTGATCAGCTTCCGCGGCGCCGGGGCGGAGCTGGTGCTGCCACCCACCAATTCGGTGGACATCGCGGCGGCCCGGCTCGACGAGGTTCCGGCCGGCGGCCGCACTCCCCTGGCGGAGGGGCTGTTGGAGGCCGCCCGGGTGCTGAGTCGCGAACAACTGCGCGACCCTCACCTGAGGCCCCTGCTGGTGGTGGTCACCGACGGTCGCGCCACGGCCGGCCCCGATGCCGTCGCCCGGTCCATCCAGGCCGCAGATTTCGTTGCCGGGCTGGGAATCTCGACGGTGGTGATCGACGGCGAACAGGGCCCGCTGCGGATGGGCCTGGCGCACAAGCTTGCCACCCACCTGCAGGCCGAGCACCTGCCCGTCGCCGACGTCACCGCCGACGCGCTGACCAGCACGGTCCGCCAGCGCACCATCCCTGGCCCGCCGGAGACGCCGGCCGCGGGATGAGCCTCCACGACTGACCGCCAATATGGTGTTGACGCATGGATCAGCTTGGGCTGCACGAAATGCTGACACGGGACTGGCCCTGGTGACCAACACTTGACCTCGCGGTTTGTGAACTACAGTTGACACATGGTCCAGGTCAGCGACCTTCGACCGATGGCTGCGCAAGCTGAAGGATCGGCGGGCAATCGCCCGAGTGCAGGTCCGCATCGAGCGACTGGTCACTGGCAATCCCGGAGACACCAAACCTGTGGGGCATGGCGTGTCCGAGCTGCGCATCGACTACGGCCCGGGGTACCGGGTCTACTTCTTGCAGGGGGCCGATCGCTTGGTCTTGCTCCTCACTGGAGGCGACAAGTCCAGTCAGCAGTCCGACATCCAGACGGCACATGAACTGGCCGCCGCCTGGCGAGCCCAGAAGGACAAACAATCATGAACACCGCCGAAGAATTCACCCCTTATGACACCGCCGACTACCTGACCAACCTGGAGGATGTCACGGCCTACCTCGAGGCAGTCATCGAGGAGGGCGAGGATGATCCTCGGTTGATCACCCAGGCACTTGGCGCGGTGGCGCGCTCCCGGAACCTCAGCGAGATCGCCCGCACAGCCGGGATCAGCCGGGAAGGTCTCTACAAGGCCCTCTCTGCCGACGGCAATCCCAGCTTTGCCACCGTGGTCAAGGTGGCTCAAGCACTGGGTCTTCGGGTTCGATTCCAGCCAGCAGCCTGATCCACGCGTCGGCTCAGCGCTGACGCAGCACCCAGGCCGCCGCTTCGTCGACGTCGCTGACCGTCTCAACCCCGTCGGCGGGGTGCGGGCGTTCCACCACCACGCAAGGGATTCCCAGCTCCCTGGCGACATCCATCTTGGGGCGGGTGAAGTGGCCGCCGGAGTTCTTGGTGACCAGCACGTCTGTGCCGTGCTCGCGCATGATGGCCAGATCGCCGTCGAAGGTGTAGGGGCCGCGGCTGGTGATGATCCGCCAGGCGTCGGGGGCGACGAGGTCCGGCGCCTGCACCATCCGGGCCAGCACCGCGCACCCGCCCAGCGCGGGCAGGTAACGGGCCAGCTCATTGCGCCCGACGGTGACGAAGGGGCGTTTGCCCAGGTCAGCGGCCAGTTCCGCGGCCTGTTCATGCGTCGCCGCCAGATGCCAGCCGTCCTCGACGGGCCAGGCCGGGCGCTCCAGCCGCAGCAGTGGAATCCGCCGGCCATCCGGCAGCGGGGTCGCGCAGGCCGCCGCTGCATTGGCGCTCATCCCCTGCGCAAAGGGGTGCGTCGCGTCCACCACGACGTCGATCTCGGCCAGCGCGGCGCGCAGGCCGTCGACGCCGCCGAAGCCGCCGATCCGCACCTGGCCGACGGGCAGCCGCGGCTTGGGCACGGCCCCGGCCAGGGAGGAGAGCACCGAGACGTCGGGCTGCTCGGCCAGGACTTTCGCCAGCTCCCGCCCCTCGGTGGTGCCACCCAGGATCAGTACCCGGAGCGTCACCTGGGGCCCCGGAGCAAGCAGAGGTCCATCACCCAACCAGCCTCGTCGAAGGCCTCCTGGCGGGCGGCCAGCAGCTCGTCGAGCACCTCCCCCAACCGGCCGCTGACCAGGCGTTCCCCCGTCGCGCCCAGGTTCGCACCCCACCAGATCTGCCAGTCCCCCAGGCCGTCCAGCGGGGGCTTGGTCCAGTCCACCTCGCCCAGCATCGCCACCACATTGCGCTGTCCCGACGCGATCGCGTCGGGGAGCTTGCGCACCGCGGTGATGTGCACCGGGTCCCCGACGGCGTGCAGGCTCATCCGGTGCTTCGCGGCCAGCAGCTGCGGCGCGCTCACCCCGGGCAGCACATCCCACTCGGCGCCGGTGCGCTCACTGATCGCGGAGACGATCCGCACGGTCGAGTCGTAGAAGGCCGGGTCGCCCCAGGCCAGGAAGCCGATGGTTCCGCCGTCGCGCAGCCCGGGAGCGCGTTCCAGCAGCACCGCCTCCAGGGCATCCAGCCGCGCCTTGTGCCAGTCCGCGACGGCCTTCTTGTAGTCGTCGGGATTGCGATCCCGCTCCGGATCGGGGATGGCGACGAGTTCCTTGCCGTACGCGTCGGCCACCCGCTGGCGGACGGCCAGCAGCTCGTCGACGCCATTGCCCACCCGCGCGCCGGTGGTGCGGCCCTTGTCATAGGCCACCAGGTAGTCGGCCTCGCGCATGGCCTGCGCCACCTCCGCGGTGACATGCTGCGGGCCCATGCCGATGCCCAGAATGCGGATCTTCACTGCTGCTCCTCCAAGTCTCCCTCGACGTCAAGGTAGACCTGCTGCATCTGCTGCAGCAGCTCGGGGTCCGGCTGCTCCCACAGGCCACGGTCGGCGGCCTCGTGCAGCCGCTCGACGATCCCGCGCAGCGCCCACGGATTGGAGGTGCGCAGGAAGTCCTGGTTGGTCTGGTCCAGCACGTACTCCCTGGCCAGCCGGTCATACATCCAGTCCGGCACCACCCCGGCCGTCGCATCGAAACCGAACAGGTAGTCCACCGTCGCCGCCAGCTCGAAGGCGCCCTTGTAGCCGTGTCGCTGCATCGCGGAGATCCAGCGCGGGTTGACGACCCGGGCGCGGAAGACGCGGGCGGTCTCCTCCGCCAGGCTGCGGGTGCGGATCCGGTCCGGGCTGGTGGAGTCGCCGACGTAGGCCTTCGGCTCGGCACCGGTCAGGGCGCGCACCGTGGCCAGCATGCCGCCGTGGTACTGGTAGAAGTCGTCGGAGTCCAGGATGTCGCTCTCCACGTTGTCGACATTCTTGGCCGCCACCTTGATCCGACGGTAGTTGGTGCGCATGTCCTCGCTGGCCGGGACGCCGTCCAGGCCGCGGCCGTAGGCATAGCCGCCCCAGGCCGTGTAGACCTCCGCCAGGTCCTCGTCGCTGCGCCAGTTGCCGCTCTCCACCACCTGCAGGATGCCGGCGCCATAGCTGCCCGGCTTGGAGCCGAAGATGCGGGTGCGGCTACGGCGTTCGTCGCCGTGCTCGGCCAGGTCCGCGGCGCTGTGGGCGCGCACATGGTTCTGGTCGTCGGGCTCCTCGAGACCTGCGACAAGCTGCACCGCGTCGTCCAACATCGCGACGACGTGCGGGAAGGCGTCGCGGAAGAAGCCGGAAATGCGCACCGTGACGTCGATCCGCGGCCGACCCAGTTCCTCCAGCGGGATCACCTGCAGGCTGTTGACGCGCCGCGAGGCCTCGTCCCATTCCGGCCTGACTCCCAGCAGGGCAAGGACCTCCGCGATGTCGTCGCCGCTGGTGCGCATGGCCGACGTCCCCCAGACGCTCAGCCCCACGGAGCTTGGGTAATCGCCGGTCTCGTCCAGGTAGCGCTTGAGCAGCGAGTCGGCCATCGCCTGACCCGTCTCCCAGGCCAGCCGCGACGGGATGGCCCTGGGGTCGACGGTGTAGTAGTTGCGGCCGGTGGGCAGCACGTTGACCAGGCCGCGCAGCGGCGAGCCCGACGGTCCGGCGTTGATGAAGCCGCCCGCCAGGGCGTGGATGACGGCGGTCAGCTCGTCGGTGGTGCGGGCCAGGCGGGGAACCACCTGCTCGGCGGCAAAGCGCAGCACCCGGGCGACCTCCGCAGCATCCACGCTGGCCGGGCTCGTCGAGGCCACCCGGTCCGCGGCCTCCGGGATCCAGCCGGCCTCCTCCATGGCCTGCACCAACTCCCGCGCGACGCCCTCCACCTCGTCGGTGCGCACGGCATCCGCGTCGTCGGCCAGCCCCAGCGCGCGACGCAGCCCGGGGACCGCGGCGGTGGCGCCACCCCAGACCTGGCTGGCGCGCAGGATGGCCAGCACGAGGTTCACCCGGGCCTCACCGGCCGGAGCGCTGCCCAGGGTGTGCAGGCCGTCGCGGATCTGGGCGTCCTTGATCTCGCACAGCCAGCCGTCGACGTGCAGCAGGAAGTGGTCGAACTCCTCGTCCTCCGGACGCTCCTCCAGGCCCAGGTCACGGTGCATCTCCGCGGCCCGCATCAGGCTCCAGATCTCGCCGCGGATGGCGGGCAGCTTGGCCGGGTCCATCGCCGCGATGTTGGCGTGCTCGTCCAGCAGCTGCTCCAACCGGGCGATGTCGCCGTAGCTCTCGGCGCGCGCCATCGGCGGCACCAGGTGGTCGACGATCACCGCGTGCGCCCGCCGCTTGGCCTGCGCCCCCTCCCCGGGATCGTTGACCAGGAAGGGATAGATCAGCGGCAGCGAACCGATCGCGGCATCCGGCCCGCAGGCGGCGGACAGCGCCGCATTCTTGCCCGGCAGCCACTCCATCGAGCCGTGCTTGCCCAGGTGGACCACCGCGTCGGCGCCGAAACCGTGCTCGATCCAGCGGTAGGCGCCGATGTAGTGGTGGCTGGGCGCCATGTCCGGGTCGTGGTAGATCGCGACGGGATTCTCCCCGAAGCCGCGGGGCGGCTGGATCATCAGCACCACATTGCCGGCCTGCAGGGTGGCCAGCACCAGTTCGCCGTCGTCGTTGACGAAGAGCTGACCGGGGCCCTCACCCCAGGCCTCGGTCATCTGCTCACGCAGAACCGAGGGGAGGTCCGCGGTCCACTCGCGGTACTGCTCGGGGGTGATCCGGACGTGCGCATCGGTGAGCTGGGCGCTGGTCAGCCACTCCTCATCCTGTCCACCGGCCGCGATCAGGGCGTGGATCAGGGCGTCGCCGGCGACGGTGTCGTCATCACCGTCGATGATCCGGGTGACCTCGTTCTCCCCACCCAGGTCATAACCCTCGTCACGCAGCCGGCGCAGCAGCCGCACCGCGGAGACGGGGGTGTCCAGGCCCACCGCATTGCCGATCCGGGCGTGCTTGGTGGGGTAGGCGGACAGCATCAGCGCGATCTTCTTGTCCTTGTTGGGAAGGTGTCTCAACCGGGCGTGGTGGGTGGCGAGCCGGGCAAGGCGGGTGCAGCGCTCCGGGTCGGCGACGTAGTGGGGCAGCCCCTCGTCGTCGAACTCCTTGAAGCTGAACGGCCCGGCGATGATCCGCCCGTCGAACTCCGGGATGGCGATCTGGGTGGCGGCATCCAGCGGACTGACGCCGTCATCGCTGGCCTGCCAGTCCGCCCGGGAGCTGGTCAGGCAGAGGCCCTGGATGACGGGGATGTCCAGGGCGGCCATCCGCTCCACGTCCCAGGCCTCGTCATCCCCACCTGCGCCGGCGGTTGCCGGAGTGCTGCCGCCGGCCGCCAGGACCGTGACCACCAGGGCATCCAACTCACCCAGGGCTTCATAGAGCGCGTCGGGGGCCGAGCGCAGCGAGCCGGCAAAGATCGGCAGCCCGACGGCCTGCCCGGTGGCGTCGACGGCGTCGGCCAGGGCGTGCGCAAAGGCGGTGTTCCCGCTGGCCTCGTGGGCGCGGTAGTAGAGGATGCCCACCTTGGCGAGGTCCCCGGCACCCGCCACCGGCTCGCGACGGGCCCAACCCCAGGACGGGATTTCCTGCGGGGCTTCGAATCCCTCGCCGGTGAGCAGCACCGTGTCCCCCAGGAAGGCGTGCAGCTGGGCCAGGTTCTCGGGGCCGCCCTCGGCGAGGTAGCGGTGTGCCTCGGCCGCGACACCCATCGGCACGGTCGAGAGTTCCATCAGCTCGGCGTTGGGCTGTTGCTCGCCGCCGAGCACGACGGTGGGAATCCCGGTGGCGGCGATCCGGCGGAAACCCTCGCACAGGTCCTGCGGCCCACCCAGGATGCGCGCCAGGACCAGGTCACACCCTTCGATCAGTTCGGCCATCGACTGGTGGCCGGAGCGGGCCGGATTAGCGAGCACGTACTCGGCGCCGCTGGCGCGGGCGGAGAGCAGGTCGGTGTCGGACGTGGACAGCAACGCGATGCGCACTTTTCCTCCTGGGTGGGGTTCTCGCCCCATCGTCGTTCAGGTCATGCCCGCGGTGAGTGTCTGGCTTGGTGCCCATCAAGCAATGACAAGCACATTCACAGTGGCGGAACCGCCCCGGACTCACACCGGGTTCCTGCGCCGCGAGCGGGGTCAGTCTAGCCAGCCGTCGGGTACCGGCCGCCAGCCCTTGCCGTGCGGCGCCAGCCGCCCGGCCGACCCGACACAATGGAGCCATGCTGTTGCAGAGTCTCGTCTTCGTCTGGCCGGACACGGCCGTCGCCATCGCAGTGATCATCGCGCTGGCGGTGATCGGCCGGTGGCTGGTGCAGGTGGCCATCCGACGGATGGTCAAGCTGTCCACGGATCGCGCCAAGCAGCACCTGGACAAGCTGGGCCGCCCCGGCCAGATCCTGGCGGCCGCCACCGGGATGGAATCGCAGCGGCAGAGCCAGCGCGCCGCCACCATGGGCTCGATCCTGGGCAGCGCCGCCACCTTCCTGATCGTCACCGTGGCGGTACTGACCATCCTGAGCCACATCGGGATCAACCTAGCGCCGGTGCTCGCCTCGGCCGGCGTCGGCGGCGTCGCCCTGGCCTTCGGCGCGCAGAGCCTGGTGAAGGACGTGATCAGCGGCATCTTCCTGATCCTGGAAGACCAGTTCGGCGTCGGCGACGTGATCACCGTGAACGAGATCACCGGCACGGTGGAGCACGTCGGGCTGCGAGTCACCAGCGTCCGCGACGCCAACGGGATGCTCTGGTACCTGCGCAATGGCGAGATCACCACGCTGGGCAATGTGTCCCAGGGCTGGAGCATCGCGACGATCGACCTGCCGATCAATCCGACGGAGGATCCGGCCCGCGCCGTCGAAGTGCTGGAGCGGGTCTGCACCACTTTCGCCGCCGACGAGCAGTACGCGGCCGACCTGATCGACCCGCCCGAGGTGCTCGGCGTCGAGACCATCACCGGCCAGGCGATGACCCTGCGGATCAGCGCGAAGTGCCTTGCCAACCAGCAGTGGGGGGTGCAACGGGAGCTCCGGGAGCAGGCCAAACGAGCCCTGGACGCGGCCGGGATCCGGGGCGCGATCTCCGGCTGGGGATCCGGCTCCACCGCCCCCTGAATTTCTTGGACGCCTGACCTATTTTCCCAGTAGAGCAGATGCCGTTGCGCACTGCCATAGTGGCAGTGGACCCCGATATCCGCTCTATCGGGATAACTGGGCTGTTGACCAAGATTCGACGGACAGGAAGCGGCCCCCAGTAGCCCCTGTGAGATGGTGACCGGGTGACCTCCCAGACCGCCCGTGCCATGCCCGGCGCCATCTGGATGGTGCTGGGCGCCATCGCCTCGGTGCAGCTGGGCGCGGCGGTGGCCAAGAACCTGTTCGGGGTGGTGCCGCCGGTGACCATGGCCTGGTTGCGGCTCGCGGCCGCCGCGGTGGCGCTGCTGGTGCTGGGCGCGCTCGCCCGGGCCCGACGCCCTTCGGCAGGCTCAGGAGCCGTGGCAGGAACAGGCGCAGGGAACGCGGCCGCCCCCGCCCGCTCCTGGCGCGACGGGCTGGCCTATGCCGTTTGCCTGGTGGGGATGAATGTCAGCATCTACGAGGCCTTCGCCCGGCTCCCACTGGGGCTGGCGGTCACGCTGGAGTTCCTTGGCCCGTTGGGATTGTCGGTGCTGGGCAGCCGTCGGGCCCGCGACGTGTTGTGGGCCCTGCTGGCCCTAGCCGGGGTGGCGCTGCTGGGTTTCACCCCCACCGGAATGGACCCCGTGGGCGTCTTCTTCGCCCTGTTGGCCGGGGCGCTGTGGGCCGGCTACATCGCCACCGCCGCCCGGGCCGGCCGCACCTGGGCCAGCAGGGACGCCCTCACCCTGGCCTGCGGCCTGGGTGCCGTCGCGCTGGCAGTTCCGGCCATCGCGCAGGGCGGCGCCCAGATCTGGCGGCCCGACGTGCTGCTGGCGGGCGCCGGGGTGGGCCTGCTCAGCTCCGTGATCCCGTACTCGCTGGAAATGGTGGCGCTGAAGTCCATCCCACCACGGGTCTTTGGCATCCTGATGAGCCTGGAGCCGGCGGCCGCGGCCCTGGCCGCCCTGATCCTGCTGGGCGAGAAGCTCAGCCCCACCGATCTGCTGGCGATGGGCTGCGTGATCGTCGCCTCGATCGGCGCCACCCGCTCCGCCTGAACCAGGCTCGGCGAGGAGCAGCAGTGGTCAGCAGTTCCCGCCGGCCGGCAGCTCCGCCCGGTGCTCCCGCACCCAGCCGGCGATGGCGTCCAGGTCTCGCACCCCGGCCTCGAAGCCAGCGGGGGAATCCACCATCACCGCCACGCCCAGCTGACCGCCATCCACCGGCAGCACCGCCAGCTGGCGCACCAGGTAGCCAGCACCCGACGACGGGCCCCAACCACCCTTGATCGCGGCGCCCTCCAGCCGGTGCAGCCCCCAGGCCTGGCCCGCATCCACCTGCCGCATCAGGCCCAGCACCTGGCTGGCGCCGTCCTGGCAGGGCAGCTGCGCCGCGAACCGGGCCTGGTCTCCCAGCGCCCACGGGGTCTGCCCGAAGGCGCTGTACGGCGGCCGCACGGCAGCCGGCTGGGTGCGGGTCACCGGATCCCCGCCGGCCCGCAGCACCCGGTCAACCGCGGCGGCGGCTTTCTTGCCTGCCCCCAGCTGGTGCCAGAGCTGATCCGCCGCCTCATTGTCCGACGCGGTGATCGCCCGACGGACCAGGGCCTGGGTGTCGGGCCCCGGGGAGGACAGCGCGGCGATCGACAGCGGCACCTTGGCGGTGGACCAGGCCGGGCCGGTATCCGACTTGCCCCAGTGCACGGCCTCTCCCCGGCCACCCACGGGCACCACGGCAATCCCCGCCGGTCCGCTGAGCGACGCCTGCAGCTTCCCGAAGGAGGCCGCCAGTGCCGAGGCATCCGCCGGCCCGACGCTGGCGGGGGCCCGCGTGACCGAAGCGGCGGAGGACGGCGCCGTCGAGCCGCTGGTGGGGACCGGCACCGGGGTGGGGCGGGGTCCGGTGGCCGAGGCAGTGCTCGGCGCTGCGGTGCTCGGCGCTGTGGTCACCACCACCGGGGCATCACTGTCCTGCTGCGGCGGCGAGGGTGGGGTCTGGGCACAACCCACCAGCACCGCCAGGCCTAGAGCCGAAAGACCCGGGGCCAGCAGCTGGCGGGCCCCCACCCGAGCATCGCCATCCATCCGTCGCAGCCGATTCATCGACGGGTCACCAGATCAGGACCACGGCGCCATTGCCTCCGGTGCATCGCACCAGGTCACCGGTGGGTTCGCAGGTCATGTCGTAGTACTTGCCGGTGGTGGCGCTGTAGGAGTTCAGGGTCAGCCGCTGACCGTTGCCATTGCTGTTGGTGTAGTCCTGCAGCACCTGCCGGACGAAGGGGCAACTGGTCACCGAATTGCCGGCCGCGGCACTGGCCCAGGGCGTCGCACTGCTGGACGTGACGCAGGTGGTGGACCCCGACGGCAGTTGGATCACCCGCTGGCTGGTGGCCGACGGCACCGGCGTGGCGGCCGTGCTGGGGGCCGCCGACGGGGCCGCCGACGGGGCTGTCGTGGCGGGCTGGGCAGTCGACTGCGCGGCCGAGGCACCGCCCCCACCGGACTTCTGCGTGGAACCGCCGGAGCCCGGAAAACCCAGGACCCGCACGGCTCCAAAGCCGAGCAGCGCCAGCACCAGCACCGCTGCCAACCACAGGGGCCAGCCTGGCCGCTTGTTCGCTGGCGGGGCCGGCGGCACCGGACTGCCGGCCGGCATCGGGCCCCACTGGGCGGCGGCCATCCCCGGAGCGACGGGTGAACTCGGCGGCGGGCTGGAGAACTGCCCGGCGGGCGGCTGACTCGTGACCGGCATCGCGCCCGGTGGAATCGCGCCCGGTGGAATGGAACCGGGCGGCATCGAACCCGGTGGAATCGAACCGGGCGAGGCAAGCACCGTGTCGCTCCGGGGCGGAGTCGCCCCCATGAACGTGGTTCCCTGCCGCACCGTCGGCACCCCGGGTGGCGGGGCGGTCAGCGCGGCCGCCGGCGGGTAGCGGTCCAGACCAGCTGTGATCCGCTCCAGGGCGGTGGCCAGCTGCATCGCGCTGGCGGGCCGGGCGGCGGGGTCCTTGCGCAGCAACCACGCGAGGATCGCCCACAACTCGTCGGGAATCCCGGCGGGACGGCCAGGCTCCAGGCTGGCGTGGGCCCGCATCACCGCCAGCGGGCTGCCCTGGAAGGGCGGAACCCCGCAACACAGCTCGTAGAGCAGCGCCCCCAAGGAATACAGGTCGGTCTGCGGGGTGGGCAGCGCACCATCGGCCAGCTCCGGCGCCATGTAGTCCGGGGTTCCCACCACGGCCGTGGCCCGCTGGGGCGAGGCGTCGTTGATCCGGGAGATCCCGAAGTCGGTGAGTTTGGGTTGCCAGTTCCCGGGAACCCCGGCCAGCAGCACATTCTCCGGCTTGACGTCGCGGTGCACGACGCCGTGGTTGTGCAGGTCCTGCAGGCCGTGGGCCAGACCGGCGCCCAGCTGGCTGACCTGGTTGGGGGCCAGGGTGCCCGCAGTGGCCAGCTGCGTGCGCAGATCGGCTCCCGGCACGTACTCCATCACGATGCCCATGGCATCGCCCTCCACCACCAGGTCCCGCACCTGCACGATGTTGGCCGACACGATCCCGGTCAGCACCTGGCGTTCGGCGACGAAACGCTGCACCATGGCCGGATCCCGTGACCACTGGGGCAGCAGCAGCTTCACCGCCACCGGCTGGTCCTGCGCATCCAGCCCGCGCCACACCTCACCCATCGCCCCGCTGCCGATCCGCTCGACCAGCCGATAGTTGCTGCCGAACTGCCGTGGCTCACTCATGGTCATTCCTCGTCGTCAGCAATCGTGGGGTCAGCATCACTGCCTCACCCGACGCGACGCGGGTAACACTTGTCGCCCGTCTCACGTCCCATCTGGGGGCACATCGCGGTCGCTTCGCCCCGGCTGTCAAAGGGCAGCACCGCCAGGGCCCAGTAGCCGCTGCGCAGACCCGGGGTGTCGGTGCTGTCCAGAACATGGACCGTCGCCCCGGAGGTGGACAGCGAGGCGGCCTTCGCGCTCGCGTCGGCATAGGAGTACTTGCCCTGCTCCAGCGACTCCAGCACCAGCACCCACTTCCCCACCGGGGCCTCCGCCAGCCCCTCCTGCGGTGCCTGCTGGGTGGTGGTCTGCTGCACGGTGACGGTCTGCGCCGGCTGCACCACCTGGGTGACCTGCACCGTCTGGGTCTGGGTGGGTGCCGACGTGCTGGCCGGCTGGTCGGGTGAGGTGGCGGTGGGCGCCGAGCTGGTGGGAACCGGGGCGGGCACCGCGGCCGGCTGGTTGCGGTCCGACGAGACGTACCAGACCCCGCCGGCCACCAGGGCCAGCAACGGCAGCAGGGCCAGGGCCACCAGGCCACCAGTGCGACGTCGCGGCGCGGGCGCGGGGCTGGCTCCGGGGCCAGAACCCACCCACCCGACGCCGGAGCTGCCCGGCCCCGGCGGGAAGCCGGTCTGGTAGCCGGCCTGGTTGGGGAAGCCGGTCTGGTAGCCGGCCTGGGGCCCAAACGGCAGGGGCGTCGGCTGGGCCAGGGGCGCGCCCGTTGCCACCGGGGCACCGGAGCCCAGGGGCACACCGGAGCTGGCCGGATTCCACCCGGGCGGGGTCAGCACGGTGTCGGTGTGCGGCGTCGGCCCCACCACCGGCGGGGCCCCGGCTGCGACCGCGGCCGTCGCGCCCAGCCCTGCGGCGGCGGCCGCGGCCGGCAACACCGTGGTTCCGGTGTGCTGCACCGCAACGGCGACGGGTGGCTCCGTCAGCGCGGGCGCCGCGGGTAGCTCGGCCAGGTCGGTGACCAGCGGGGCCAGCAGGCCCACCACCTCGGCGTCGCTGCCCGGACGGGCGGCCGGGTCCTTCGCCAGCAGCCGGGCAATGATCTCCCACAGTTCGTCCGGAATCCCGTCGGGACGCCCCGGAAGCAGGGTGGCATGGGCCTGCAGCACGCCCAGCGCCGGACGCCCCTGGAAGGGGGTCACCCCGCAGCACAGCTCGTAGAGCAACACCCCCAGGGCGTAGAGGTCGCTGCGGGCGGTCGGCAACGACCCGTCGGCCAGTTCGGGCGCCATGTAGTAGGGCGTGCCCACCACCATCGTCGCGGTCTGGGCCGCGCCGGTGGGGCTCAGCCGGGAGATCCCGAAATCGGTCAGCTTGGGCACCGACGCCAGCCCGGCGCCACCGGCCAGCAGCACATTCTCCGGCTTCACGTCCCGGTGGAAGACCTGCCGACGGTGGATCGCGCCCAGCCCCTGCGCCACCGCCTGTCCGACGTGGGCCACCAGGGCCGGGGCCAGGGTCCGCTGGGTGTGCAGGACCTCCCGCAGATCCGGCCCGGGCACGTACTCCATCACGATCCCCAGGCTCTTGCCCTCGGCCACTAGGTCAAAGACCTGCACCACATTGCGGTGCTTCACCCCGGTGAGCACCGAGCGTTCCCCGACGAAGCGCTGCACCATCGCCGGATCATTGGCCAGGTGCGGCAGCAGCAGCTTCACCGCTACCGGCTGGTCCGCCGCATCCAACCCGCGCCACACCTCGCCCATGGCCCCCTGGCCGATCCGCTCCACCAGGCGATAGTTGCTGCCGAGGTGGCGGTATTCCTGCGTCATGAGTGTTCTCCTGCGGTTCGGGTCGGTCCGGGTGACATCAGATGTTGGCGCTCTGCTTGCGGAGCCGCCGGATGGTGGCGGCGATGCTGATCAGGCCGATGGCCGCCAGGGCCCCCAGCGAGGTCAGCCAGGAGGTACTGGTGTGGTTGAAGAACCAGTCATGGTCGACGGTGGGGTTGAGGGCCTGCAGGTCAATCGTCGAGGCACCCATGGCGAAGCCCCAGCGGGCCGGGGCAATGCCGGACAGGATCTCCATCCCGGTGCGGCCGCTGACCTGGATCAGTCCGCCGCACATCACCAACTGGAACATCACCCCAATCACCAGGGCCGGCATCGCCTGCTCGCTGGTGCCGGCCAGGGCGGACAGCAGCAGCCCGACGACGGCCGAGGTCAGCGCCGTCACGAAGACTGCCACCACCAGCTCCGCCGTGCCGGAGCCCAGGAGCACCGCCCCCGTCGGCCCGGGTTTGCCCACCCGCACCAGGGCCACCAGCAACAGGCTCTGCACCAGGGTCATGCCCACCAGCACACACACCTTGGCCCACAGGTAGATCCTGGGCGAGAGCCCCACCGCTCTCTCCCGCAGGAAGATCGCCCGTTCCCCCACCAGCTCCCGGATGCTGGCGCTCATCCCCATGAAGGCGGCCCCGACGATGGTGACCACCAGCAGCTGGGAGGGCTCCCCGGGGTCCTTCAGCGGCGGCTTGCCGAAACCGGTGGAGCCGGGGATCAGCAGGGCCATCGCGGCCAGGAAGAGCGGGAGCAGGGCGGTGGCGACGGCATAGGAGCGGTCCGCAAGCACAATCCGCAGGTGCCGACGCACGCACGTGTTCCACTGCCGTCCGGCCCGCTGGGAGGGTGCCGCGCCGCCGCTGAGCTGGGGCGTCGGCGGCAACAGGACGGGAATCTGGCTCAGGTGGGAGCTGGCGAAGCGCTGCGAGACCAGCTCCGGCCCCTCCGCCACCTGGGCGAAGACGTCGGCATAGTCCCGCACGCCGAAGTGGGCCAGGACTCCCGCGGGCGGGCCGTAGTAGGCCACCTTCCCGCCGGGCGCCAGGATCAGCACCGCGTCGCACATCTCCAGGTTGGCGACGCTGTGGGTGATCACCAGCACGGTGCGGCCGCCGTCGGCCTGCTGCCGCAGCAGCTGCATCACGCTGCGGTCCAGGTTGGGGTCCAGCCCCGAGGTGGGCTCGTCCAGCAACAGCAGGTTGGGCTGGGTCAAGAGTTCCAGCGCGACGGAGACCCGTTTGCGCTGGCCACCGGAGAGTTTCGCGATCCGGGTGTGCTGGTGGTTGACCAGGCCAAGGTCGGCCATCACCCGGGTGACCTCCCCGTCCCGGGCCTGCGCCGTGTAGTCACCGGGCAGCCGCAGCTCGGCGGCATAGTCCAGCGCCTGTTTCACGGTGAGCTGGCGGTGCACGACGTCGTCCTGCGGCACGACGCCGATCCGCTGGCGCAGGTTGGCGTAGTTGGCGTACAGGTCCGCGCCGTCGTAGAGCACCTGGCCGGAGGTGGCGGGCTGGGTGCCGGTCAAGGCCTTGAGCAGGGTGGACTTCCCGGCACCCGACGGGCCGATCACCGCCACCAGGCTGGCGCCGGCGGCGGCAAAGGAGACCCGGTCCAACAGGGCCCGGCCCTCCGGCAGCGTGAAGCTGATCTCATTGGCCACCAGGCTGGCGGTGCGCTGCACCGTGCGCACCAGTTGGCCCGCCTGCACCTGCAGGGATGAGTGGCCGATGGTGAGCACGTCGCCGGGCCCCAGGTGGGCCAGCTGGACGGGCTGACCGTTCAGCTGGATGCCGTTGAGGCTGTCCAGGTCCGTCACGTCGAAGCCGTCGCCGGAACGCACCGCTTGGGCGTGCCGATGGGAGACCAGCGGATCGTCCAGCAGCAGGGTGTTGGCCGGGTCCCGGCCGATGGTGATCACCGCGTCGGGCGCCATCACGACGGTCTCGGTGCGCGGCGCCTCGCTGCTGCCGATCACCTGGGTACTGGCAGCGTCGCGCTCGGCCCCGGAGGCGGCGGCCAGGGCGGGCGTCACCCGCACCCGCAGGCCGTCGGGGGCGCCCAGGTTCAGGGTGCTGACCTGCCCCAGCTCCAGCTCCGTGAACCGGGTCTGTTGCCGGAAGCTGCCATTGGAGCTGCCCAGGTCCGTGGCCTGCACCGTTCCCAGGCCGGTGGCGGTCAGGGCAAGGTGGCGCCAGGAGACCTGCGCATTGGTCACCGGCAGGTCACATTCCGGATCTCGTCCAATCACCACCGTGTTGCCGGGGGTCAGGGTGAGGCGACGCGGACCAACCCGGACGCTGGCCGTGGCCTCCGCCCCGGGTTCTGGCTCCTGCGCGACGGTCACGGCTGCACCTCGGGTTCCCTCTGGGTTGTTGCTCGCTGCCCGGTTCTCGGCCATGACGATGCTCCGTCATGATCCCATCCCGCACCCACCCCCCGGTCGTCGGGTGCCGCCATGCGGACAACCGTCCAGCCTGCGCCCCACACCGCAGGGCAGCCACTGGTTTGAGAGCATGGTCCCCATGCAGGTTTCCTGGTGGGCCATCCTTCCCTTCGTCGCAATGCTGCTGAGCATCGCCATCGCACCGCTGGTGCCCGCGCTGGCCCATCACTGGGAGAAACCGCGCACCCAGCTGGGCGTCGCGCTGCTGCTGGGCCTGCCGGTGGCCGCCTGGGTGTGGCTGAGCGGGCACCACCACCTGGTCACCCACGCCCTGCACGAGTACCTCAGTTTCATTGCCCTGTTGGGATCGCTGTTCATCATCTCCGGCGGAATCCACCTGGCCGGGGACATCCGCGCCACCCCGCGCAACAACACCTTCTTCCTGGCGGTGGGCGCGGTACTGGCCTCCTTCATCGGCACGACGGGTGCCGCGATGCTGTTGATCCGCCCCATCCTGAACACCAATCGGGAGCGGGAACACGCCATGCACACCGTGATCTACGCCATCTTCGTGGTGGCCAATTGCGGCGGCCTGCTGACCCCGCTGGGGGATCCGCCGCTCTTCCTGGGGATGCTGCGCGGCGTGCCCTTCACCTGGACCTTCAACCTGATCTGGGAGTGGCTGTTCATCAACACGCTGCTGCTGGTGGCCTACTACGGCCTGGATGCCGCCATGATGCGACGCGAGGACCGCGAGCACCTGTTGCGCGACCGCACCGAGATCCAGCCGCTGAAGGTGCATGGTGCCTGGCAGCTGGGGCTGCTGGCCGGCGTCGTCGCGGCCGTCGCCTTCGTCCCCACCCCGTGGCGGGAGCTGGTGATGGTTGCCCTGGCCGCCATCTCCTGGTTCGCCGGCAGCCACGACGTCCGGTTCGGCCTGAACGAGTTCAGCTGGGACCCGATCCTGGAGGTGGCCGCGCTCTTCCTGGGCATCTTCACCACCATGATCACCGCCCTGCAGTACCTGTCCACCATGGCGCCGAAGCTGTCGCTCAATGAGATCACCTTCTACCTGTTCTCCGGCGGTCTGTCGTCGGTGCTGGACAATGCGCCCACCTACGCCACCTTCTTCGAGCTGGCCACCCAGCTGCCCGGCGATCCGCGGATCGCGAATGTGCCCGAGGTCTACCTGGTGGCGATCAGCCTGGGCGCGGTCACCTGCGGCGCGCTGACCTACATCGGCAATGGGCCCAACTTCATGGTCCGCTCGGTGGCCGAGTCCCAGGGCCGGGCGATGCCCAGCTTCGGCGGCTACATCGTGTGGAGCCTGCGGGAGCTGGCGCCGGTGCTGGCCGCGATGGTGCTGCTGTTCATCGCCGACCCGCTGTGGTGCAAGGCCCTTGGTGCGGCGCTCACCCTGGTGATCGTCGGCAATGCGGCCCGACGGGTGCTGACCAAGCCCGCCTCGTCCTAGGCGCCCAGCTTCCGCCATATCTGAGCGCAAGAAACACATTCTGTGGGTGCCAGCTACTAGGCTCCCTTCGTGATCACGGGTGAGCTGAAGAGCAAGGTGGATCGCGTCTGGGACGCGTTCTGGTCCGGCGGCATCTCCAACCCGCTGGAGGTGATCGAGCAGATCACCTACCTGCTGTTCATGCGTCGGCTCGACGAGCTGCAGACCTTGGCCGAGAGCAAGGCCCGGTACAACGACGGCGTGATCGAGGATCCGGTCTTCCTGCCCGGTCAGCAGCATCTGCGCTGGAGTCGGTTCAAGAACGAGTCCGCCGAGGTGATGTTCGCCAGGGTCTCGGAAGAGGTCTTCCCCTTCCTGCGACGTCTGGGGACCCAGCTGGGTGGCGACGGTTCCACCTACTCCGAGCACATGAAGGATGCCCGGTTCACCATCCCGAATGCTGCCCTCCTGAGCAAGGTGGTGGACCTGGTGGACACCATCCCGATGGAGAACCGGGACACCAACGGGGACCTGTACGAGTACCTGCTCAGCAAGATCGCCTCCGCTGGCGTGAACGGGCAGTTCCGCACCCCGCGGCACATCATCCAGCTGATGGTTGACCTGATGGCGCCCACCCCCAAGGACTCCATTTGTGACCCGGCCTGCGGAACTGCTGGCTTCTTGGTGGCAGCGTCGGAGTATCTGCGGGAACATCACCCGTCGGTCACTACCGATGCCGCACAGCGCAAGCACTTCCACGAGTCGATGTTCCACGGCTTCGACTTCGACAAGACGATGCTGCGGATCGGCAGCATGAACATGCTGATGCACGGCATCCAGTCCCCCGACATCTCCTACCGGGACTCGTTGAGCGAGGGTGCCGCCGGTGACGAGGGTCAGTACTCCTTGGTACTGGCAAATCCACCCTTCGCCGGCTCACTGGACTACGAGCAGACCTCGACGGACCTGCTGAAGACGGTGAAGACCAAGAAGACCGAGCTGCTCTTCCTGGCGCTGTTCATCAAACTGCTCACCACCGGCGGCCGGGCCGCGGTGATCGTCCCCGATGGGGTGTTGTTCGGCTCCTCCAAGGCACACAAGGAGCTGCGACGGCAGCTGGTGGAGGAGCACAAGCTCGACGCGGTGATCAAGCTCCCCTCCGGTGTCTTTCGCCCGTATGCCGGGGTATCGACGGCGATCCTGCTCTTCACCAAGACCGGGGTCGGTGGCACCAGCGATGTCTGGTTCTACGACGTCCGCGCCGACGGCTTCAGCCTGGACGACAAGCGCAATCCGATTGCCGAGAGTGACCTGGACGACGTCCGCACCCGCTGGGCGTCGCTGAACACCACCGGGGCGGCCGCGCCTGCCACCACGGTGGCCGAGCCTGTCGAGGCCCCTTCCGAGCGCGACCGCAAGCGCACTGACCAGTCCTTCCTGGTGCCCAAGGCGGAGATTGTCGTGCAGGGCTATGACCTGAGCCTCAACCGCTACAAGGAGGTCGAGTACGAGGAGGTTGAGCACCGCGCGCCGCTGGACATCATCGCCGACATCGAGAAGCTGGACGAAGAGATCGCCGCTGGTCTCGCCGAGCTAAAGGCGATGCTGAAGTGAAGACCGTTCCGATAGGCAAGGTGACAACTCCCATAGCCAAGTGGAACCCGGGGAGGAAGCCCGACGTCCAGATCACCTACATCGACCTGAGTTCCATAAACCAATCAGAGAAGCGTGTCTCGGCACCTTCGATCCTGCTGGGACGCGATGCTCCGAGTCGCGCCAGACAACTTGTTGCCCAAGGTGACGTTCTGGTTTCCACGGTGCGGCCCAACTTGAACGCCGTGGCGAGGGTCAACGAGGATTTGGACGGTGCCACCGCATCGACGGGATTCACCGTGCTTCGGCCAACCCGAGAAATTGACTCCAACTACCTCTTCCACTGGGTTCGCACAAGCAACTTTGTCGAGTCGATGGTTCGCTCGGCTACGGGCGCGAGCTATCCGGCAGTCAGTGACCGAATCGTCAAAGCGTCGCTAGTCCCTCTCCCCAGCCTCCCTGATCAACGTCGAATTGCCATGATCCTGGACCAAGCTGACGCCCTGTGCGCCAAGCGCCGCACTCAGCTCACCCACCTCGACGCCCTCCCCCAAGCCATCTTCCACGAGATGTTCGCGCACACTGATGCCAGCGACATTCTGGGCGAGCATCTTCAGGCGATAGAGACGGGCATTAGTCTCAGCTGCGAAGCACGCGGGGCCGCTTCAGGTGAGTGGGGCATTCTCAAGCTCAGCGCCGTGACTCACGGTATCTTCAGGGCAGAGGAGAACAAGGCGTTCCTGGGCGACCCTGCGCAGCTGCGCAGGGCAGAGGTACACAGAGATGACATTCTGATGACCCGCAAGAACACCCCTGAGCTGGTCGGACATGTCGCCCTCGTCCAGGAAGAGGTCACCCACCTTGCCCTCCCCGACCTCGTGTTCCGGCTCCGCTTGCGAGACACCCTCGACCCCTTCTACTTCCAGACCCTCATGATGAGCCCCCACATGCGTCGAGCCGTGCGCAAGATCGCAGGTGGCGCCGCCGCCAGCATGTCCAACATCTCTGGAGCACGATTGCGGACACTGCCGATTGCTGTCGCGGACATCACCAAGCAGCGGGGCTTCGCGAAGACCTGCGAAGGCATCCGGACACAACGGGACGCAGTGGCGATCGGTGTCAGGCAAGCCGACGCCCTCTTCTCATCCCTCCAGTCCCGAGCCTTCCGAGGTGAGCTGTGATCACTGTCCCAATCTGGCCCGAGTTCGTCCTGCCCATCCTGGAGGTCTTGGCGGACGGGAACACCCGCACCACCCGGGAGATGCGTACCGCCGCCTTCGATCGGATGGCCCTGGACGAGGCCGCCCGCGCCGAGGTTCTGGCCAGCGGCGATTCCCGCGCCCACAACCGGGCGGGCTGGGCGATCACCCATGTTCACAAGGCGGGTTGGATCGAGCGAGTGGCCCGGGGTTCCTACCGGCTCACCGACGCCGGTCGTGAAGCGATGAATGCCCACGCGGGTGGATTCCACGACTATGCCCATGCCAGCAAGGTGCTCGACCCGTTCTGGGAGACTCCTGAACCCGCGGTCCAGGTGTCCGCGTCTGATGAGCTGCCGGTGTCCCCGGTTGATCCGGTGGAACAGATTGAGGGCGCCGTCGCCGAACTCAACGCGGCCGTCGCGGCCGAATCGCTGGATCGGTTGCGGGCGGCCGATCCCACCTTCTTCGAGGAGGCCGTGGTCAAGGTGCTGTTGGCCATGGGATACGGCGGTGCCGAGCAACGTGGCCATCGAATCGGCGGCACGGGTGATGGCGGCGTGGATGGCGTGATCGACCAGGATGCCCTGGGTCTGGAGCAGATCTACGTCCAGGCGAAGCGTTACGCCGAGGGCAACAACGTCGGCCGGGAAACCATCCAGGCCTTCATCGGTGCCCTGGCAGGCGTCGGTGCCAGCCGAGGGGTGTTCATAACCTCCAGCGACTTCACGGTGAATGCTGTCAACTACGCCCAAGGAATCCCCACCCGCGTCATCCTGATCAATGGCCAACGCCTGGCATCGCTGATGATCAAGTACCGTGTCGGCGTCCAGACAAAGCAGACCTACGAGGTCGTCGAGCTGGATGAGGACTTCTTCGAGTGAGCGAGACGGTAGGGCTTCAGGTCTCGCGGATCCGCAGTTCACCATGAAACAGCAGCCGCTGTTCCGGAAGCTTGTTCGTGGAGGAACCCATGATCATCTTCACTGCTTGGTGGGTCGCTACGGCTGTAGGCACCGTGATCGTGGATATTCGCGGCTTGGTCCGCACCGGCAGGGCATCGTCGCACCCCAAGAGGCTGGTCTGACCAGGGACATCCACCCCAGCGTCTGCCAAACCGTCCAGAGTGGCACAGGCAACGATGTCATCAAACCCGATCACCAGGTCAGCTCGTGGGGGGTCCTCGGCGACAATGTGGCGCGCCTGTGCATAGGTCCCCGACTCGACTCGGCGGACCTCCAGAGTGAGCCCGAGAGCACATGCCTGACCTTCAATTGTCGAGCGTCGTTCGCTCTCTGACCATGAACGCGCGGGGCCACCGATGTAGCAGACTCGCCTCGCCCCCATTTGGCTGAAATGGTGCAGGGCATTGCATAGGGCCTTGCGAGTGGACAGCAGGACACGGGCGACGCCCTCGGTGTCGTTGTTCAACAGCACGAGCGGGGTGAGCTGCGCGATCCCCTGCAGTTCGGCCGCGGAAAGGCGGGGTGAGGCAATGAGTATTCCCTCGCAGTGCGGTAGCAGCGACGCAATGTGTGACCGTTCCCGGTCAGGGTCTGAATTGGTTTCAACGACCATCACGTTGAGCCCGGCAGACTCCGCAGTGCGCTGGGCTGCCCGGATCATGGGTGGGAAGAACGGGTTGGTGATGTCGGGCACCACGAGTGAGATGATGCCCGTCCTTCCGGTCGACAACGCTTGAGCATGCCTGTTGGGCACGTAGCCCATCTCCTCCGACTTCTCCTTGACGCGTGCCACGGTGGAAGGAAGGAGCTTGTTGGGGTTGTTGAAGGCCCTCGAGACGGTACTCGCCGAGACTCCGAGTTCTCTCGCTACCTGATGGATGGTCGAACGGCCAGGCATCAGTCCTCCATGAGCTGGATGGCCGCCTGGACGAGCCGTTCAGCCGAGCCGACAGCGAAGGGGGCCGGCATGTCGTAGTAGCGATGCGCGTCACACACCTCGTACCCGCCGTCCGCGTAGTCCTGCTCCATCGGGATGTACCCGGGCACACCATCGGTGTAGCCAGCAACAACCACCGGGAGTGACGCAGCGCGCCTGATGGCTTCGGCAACCCCGAAGAAGGGCTCTCCCGGCAGTGTCACGAGCCACAGCTCGCCAATGCGCAGGCACGAGACCCGGGCGGCCCACTGAGTCGTCTGCTGGCGGGCCGCCCGCGGCCACCGGTCAGCCCAGTCAAGCCAGATGTCCAGCAGAGCTGCAGTTCCCGGTGGCGCGGCGGTGCGCTGGGAACGCCAGCCGGAAACCTCACCGCTCAACTCGTCCTCGGGGAGATCCGAGAAGTCGAGCGATACATCCGCGCAAGCAAAGCCGGTGGTGAGCTGACCCACTGCCCGCGGCGTGGAGGCGGCCAACGCCTCCGCAAGCGTGGTGCCGATCTGCTCAGCCCGGGCAAAGGTACGGGCTGGGTCCTTTCCCGGCTCGTAGGAAGACTCTGCGGTGTGTCCGGTGTTGAGGTCCCCGGCGGTCCCATTGAGGAAGAGCACCTGGCCGCCCCATTCCTCTTCGAGCGAGACGCGCAGGAAGTGGACGTAGTCACCTGTAATCAGAGTGTTGGTCCCGTCCAACACGACAGGGTGGCAGGGGTACGAGACAATCGCTGCCACCATCTGGTCACCGGCGTGGAAGCACACTGCTTGCAGAGGTGGATCGACCGGCCGTTCGAGGTGTCGGCGGTCCCTGGCAACGCCCACCCCGGTGGCTTCCCGGTACTCGACGGTCACGGGCTGTGCGCCCTCGGTGGCAGCGTCCAGGGCCTCGACGGCGGCACTCACCACGGCTGCATGCACCTCGGGGTTGTGCCGTCCGACCCGTCCCCGGGAGATACACGGTCCCGAATGGGTGTGCGTAGCGCTGACCGTGACCGAGGCCAGGCCGCTGCGCCCCGCGATCTCGTGGCACGTGTCCTCGTGAAGCGCACACACGTCCACCGCCACGATGCCATGACCCCCTATGACCAAGGCTCGCACCGAGGTCGGGTCGTGGACTCCCGTCGAGCCCTCAGTCCGTGCTGCGAAACCGGACATCGGGGTGCCCGTTGGCACGTTCACCTCGACGACCGCGATCCCGACAGTGGTGGCGTTCACAGCAAGCTTCCCTGCTGGACAACGTCAAGCACCCGGCCAGACTCGTCCAAGGTGACCAGGTCAGGGCGGGCACCGGCCTGCAGGTAGGCAGGAGTCCGGCCGAGCAGCCGCGACGGAGTCACACTGGCCATCTCGACCACCTCACGCACAGTGAGACCAGTGTTGGCCAGGGTCGAGACGACGACCTGTGCAAGGTTCACCCCTGATCCAGCCAGCAGGGGGGTGCCCGGTAGGGTGAGCCGGCCATCGGCGGTGAGTTCGACCCTTCCGCCCACGGGAGTGTCGTAGACACCGGGCGCTGAGCCCGCCAGGGCTGCCGAATCCGAAACCAGGAAACAGTCCTTCGTTCCCTTCGCCCGCACCATGGCCTCGAGCACCTCGCCCGGCAGGTGATGACCGTCGCCGATCAGACCCGCCGTCAGCCGCGGGTCACCCAGCTGGCTCCAGATCGGGTTCGGGTGCCGGGGCAGCTCGGCAAAGATCCCGTTGCCCAGATGGGTGGACATAGTGGCACCGGCATCCACCGCGGCAGCCACCTCCTCAGGCGAACAGTGCGTGTGCCCGATCGCCACGCGAGTTCCGGAGGCCACGATGCGGGTGATCTGCTCGGCGCTACCCGGCCAGTGCGGGGAGAGGGTGACGTAGCCCACCCGGGTGACCTGGTTCCACTCGGCCACCTCGTCGGCGTCGACCGGACGTACCTGGGCGAGGTCATGGGCCCCGCGGGGGCCATCGAGCTCGGAGATGAAAGGGCCCTCCACGTGCACGTATGGCACCGCCGCAGCAACCACCGGGTCCTGGCGGGCCTTCGCGACTCGCTTCAAGCAGGAGAGGATCTTCTCTCGCGAACCCGTGATGATGGTCGGCACCCACGTGGTGACGCCCGCCGTGGCCAGCAGAGCGGTGATTGCTGCGATGTCGCTCGCGTCACCCTGTTCACCGTTCACGTCGTGGCCGGCGTAGCCGTTGACCTGGAGGTCCACCAGGCCTGGCACCAGCCAGGGTAGGGAGTCGCATGTGCGAATCCGCTCCACAGATGTGACCCTATGCCTGTTCCAACGCACTTCCAGCGGGGTGCCGGTGAACGGACAACGCCCTTGCACCGTGCCCGGCTGCCTGCTCACAGGCATCGCACCCGCCCCTTGAAAGCATGGATGAAGCGGCTGTTCGCCTCATCCCCACCAGGGGCATTGCCACTGCGCCACATCGGCACCTCGACACCGCGTTCCACGAGTTCCTCGAGGGTCGCGAGCATCAGCCAGTTCATGGTGAACGCGTTGGCAAAGGTCGAGCTAGCGCCGGACTTCTCCAGTGCACCCTGGACCTGGATGAGCGCGTCCCCGATGGGAACGAGGGTGTCGATGTGCAGGTCGACGACGTCGTGCAGGTTCTGCTTCGACGGGTGCCGAGCCGGATGGTCCAGCGTCGTCCCCTCCGCGTGCGAGCGGGACGAGACGCCGATGGTCTTCACCCCGAGCTCTCGGGCGCGCAGCGCCGCGTCGATCAGCGCCGCGTTGATCCCGTAGGCGTTGACCAGGACCAGGAGATCGTCTGGACCGAGCCGTTGGTCGTCGATGACAATCCGCCCGTATCCGGGGGTGCGCTCAATGGCCATCGACCGCAGCGCACCGGAGGACAGCAGGGTGCCTTCGTCCAAGACCGCAGAGATGTGCATGAGCCCACCCGCCCGGAAGAAGACCTCTTGGGATGCGAGGTTCGAGTGTCCGCCAGGCCCGTAGACGTGCACCAGGCGATCCTTCTCGATCTGGTCGGCGAGTAGACCGGCGGCCCGGTTGATGGCGTCTTCTTGCGTGGTGAGAATTCTCTTCATGAGGCCGGTCACGGCCTCGAAGTACTCAGCTCCCAAGCTTGGCATCGGTGGCCGCCTCTCGGTCGATGTGAAGTTCCACGCGGGGGTGGGTCTTGAGTGCTGTTCCCGGCACCTGGGGGTCGGGCGGGCTTGCCAAGGTCTTTTCGACGGCTTCACGTTTCGCCCTTCCGAGCACACTGCAGACCACCGCCTCAGCGTTGAGCAGCCTGGGGATGGTGACGGTCAGGGCCCGCTCAGGAACGGCCTCAAGGTTCGGGAAGTGACCTTCATCCACCTGCTGTTGTCGGGAACGCCGTTCCAGCTGGACAACCCGCACCGACTTGCTGTCATGGAAGTCAGCGGGCGGGTCATTGAAGGCGAGGTGCGCGTTCACCCCGAGCCCACACAAGGTGAGGTCGAAGGGCTCGACCCCCATGACTGCGGCATAGTCCGCCTCTGCCTCCTCGGGGGGCAGCGCAGGGTTGATCCGGTGGAAGACCGGCCCGCTGCCGAGCCGGTCGAGGAAGTTCGTCTCCAACCAGTTGCCGAACCCCTGGGGAGCGTCGGCGGCCAGTCCCAAGTAGTCATCCATGTGGAACAAGACAAGCTTGTCGCGATCGAAGGACTCCCGGGCCAAATGGCGCAACGTCGGCTCCTGACTTGGGGCAGCGGCGAGCATGACCCTCGCCTCCCCCTTCTTGTCTATGGCATCCCGGATCGCCATAGCGGCATGTGCCGCAGTAACGGCTCCGAGTTGCTCTGCGTCGTCGTGGATGGTCAAGACCAGGTCATGCAGGCTCATGTGCTTTCCTCCGTGGGTTCTGAGAGCCGGTTGGTGAGGACTAGTGCTCGGATGATGTGAAAGGGATCCTTGACCGGCAGCGCCACGACTTCGTCGAAGGGGCGCCCGTCGCGGGTACGGATCTGGGTCCATTCCTGCCCAGCTCCGTTGGGAAAGGTGTCCATCGTCCAGTCGGACACCATGCTCGCCCAGGGCGCCAAGCCTCCGCCAGGGTCTTGGGGTGCAAGCAGGTTGAGGGCGTAGATGGCCTCGGAGTGCACCCACCACAACTTGGTGTCCCACGTCTGGCGCACCAGTTCCTCGTACCGGGAGTTCATGGCGCGCCCCTGTGGCGCGGTTCCCTGGCGCTCGTCGGTGTAGCGCAGGAGGCCTCCGTGCCGCTGGTCCCAGGACATCCGAATTGCCTGTTCCGCTAGAGGGACCATCCGATCCTCCGGAATCACCACGAGGGTGGGGTCAGATTGCTGAGCGTGCTTAGCCATCCAGAGCAACTCCAGCAGGTGGCCCGGGGTGCGGTGCCGAGCCAGCAGCGTGTCCTCGTCGCAAGCGGCTCGCGGCGCGAACTCCCGCCAGCCATCAGAAGTCAGGTGCGTGTCATGAATTCGCGCTGCTGCCCAGTCGCGCACAGCACGCGCTTGCATGGCTACCGACTCGCCCAACGGTATGCGAAGCATTTCTGCGGCGGTGTGCAACAGGTTCATTGGCCCGGCGAGATCACTGAACCCCTCCGGCACCGGGTAGGGCTCACTCAGCGCAGTGCGGTTCCTGACTGCAGCGTACGCAGTGGCGAGGACCTTGCCGCACGCTTGCTGCCATTCGCTCTGTCTGGGGTCTTCCGGCGCAAGAGTGCGGATCCCCGCTGCCAGACCCAAGACGGCGAACAGGTCAGCAAAGACGCTTGTAGCGGTTTCGCCCGAAGCATCTGAGACGGGTTCACCGGCCTCGGTGAGCCGGAAATGGGTCCTCCCGTCAGCACGCAAACTGAGCCGCACGATGCGTTCACAGGTCTGCAGGCACCGCTGGCGCCACAGGTCCGCGTCGAGTGGCAGCCGACCGGAGCTCGCGTCGTCAGCAAGTTCGGCACAGACCCACGCCCAGCGCCCCTCTGACCAGGTGAACCGGTCAGTGGTGTGGAGTTGACCCCTGTTGTCGAATCCGGTCAGCACTCCCCCGCCGACGTCGTCGACCGCGTTGATTTCCCACCATGGCAAGATGTCCCGGCACAGGTGGCCGGCCCAGCTGCGAATCATGCGGTGCGCTCCAAAGTGCCAGCCTCGCTCGAGAGGGAGTCCACTAGCGCATCACTGCGCGGAGTGTTCTCCGGCTTGATGTAGCCGACCGCGACGAAGACGAGGATGGACAGCAGCACCGGCGTGGCCACGGTCCAGGCCTGGGCATTGGCGCCCAGAGTGGCGAGCCAGGACGTCCACAGCCAGCGGTTTGCGGCGAACATCATCAGGCCCGCCGCGGTCGACAGCAGCGCCGCGGAAGACCCGGAGCGGCGGAAGGCAGGCAGGAGACCGAGGAGCATCGGCACGGCAATGGGACCGACCAGCGCACCGAACCACAGGATCAGCAGACCCAGGACGCCGCCGAACTGGTCCGCGGTGAGGGCAATCACCATCGACCCAGTGATGAACAAGAAGGTTATGAGTCGGCTGAAGAAGAGCTCCGTCTTCTCCGGCAGGAAAGACCTGTCCTTTCGGAACTGGGGGATGATGTCGCGCACGACCACAGAGGCGATCGCATTGGAGTCCGATGAGGTCATCGCCATGGTGTGGCTGAACATGCCCGCGAGCACCAAGCCCACAAGACCTTGAGGCAGCAGAGTCGTCGTCAACAGCGCATAGCTCTGGTCAGGCTTGGCAAGATCAGGCAGCAGGATCGGCGCAGCCCACATCGGGAAGAAGAGCACCAGCGGCCAAGCGACGTACAACGCGGCAGACAGCATGATGGACCGCCGCGCCTGGGAGCCGTTCTCCGCCGAGATCATGCGCATTGCCAGGTTCCACGTACCGCCGTTGTAAGAAAGCGTCGAGATCACGACGTAGGCGAGGAAGAAGGCCAGTGTCAGGTTTCCGCCGAAGGGATTGGCATGACCAGACGGCAACTTCTCCCAGATGGTGAAGGGGGTCACCAGTCCGTCCAGTTTGATCATGACCGCCACGGCGAGCGCTATTGCGGCCACCAGCTGGATGACGAACTGCCCAAAGTCAGTCAACACGTCGGCCCAAATACCTCCGATCGTGGAGTAGACCATGGTGACACCGCCAACCAGAAGAACCCCCCAGGCGGTAGGGATGCCAGCGAAAACGTTGAGCAGGATGGCCGAGGCGGTCCACTTCGCCGCCACGTCAAAGACTTTCAGCAGGGCTCCACTCCAAGCCAAGAGCTGCTCGGTGGCGACATTGAAGCGCACGGCCAAGTACTCCAAAGGCGAGATGATGCCCAGCCGCTGGCGCAACCGGGGCCAGCGGGGAGCGAAGAGCCATCCACCCACGATGCAGGCAACCGTGATGGACAGGGCCCACCACACGTAGACCGCGAATCCCACGGTGTACGCAAGCGCGGCGTAGCCAACAAAGACCGCGGCCGAGTAGCCGGACATGTGGTGTGAGATACCCACGAGCCACCAAGGGATCTTCCCGTCGGCAACAAAGAAGTCCGATGCGTTCTTGACGCGGCTCTTGGACCACCAACCGATCCACAGCATCAGCAAGAAGTACCCGCCCACCACGACCCAGTCGAGTGTCTGCATGATCAAAACTCCTCAGCCAAGGGGCGCCCCGTTGCGCTCCGTTCGTGGCACACTGGCATGCAATCGGTTGCCCATCAAGGGCATATCTGTTCTTCTTTCTTCCTCGTGGGTACCTATGGCGTCAGGCGTTTGGATTCGACGGGCTCCGACGCATCTGTCACCACTGCCGCTACGCTGTCGACCATCCGATCAGAGGAAGCGCAGCCCCAGGTCTCGATAGACGGAGAACGGCTCTGCAAAGGGGACCCCCAGTGCATTGCAGGCATCGGGGATGAGGACCCGCTTCTTGGAGTCGGGTGAGGGAAGCTCGAAGGTCACCACGTGATGCTGCCCGCTCTGGGCCTGGGCAACCAAGTAGTAGTCGGCCACGCGGAGGAACTCGTCCTTGGCCGCCTGGGTGTACTTGCGATCCGGGTGCATCACCCACGCCGAAAGCTGCGTCATCGAAGGCGTCGTGGACGCATCCGGCTTCAACCAGAAGGATGCCGGCAGGCTGGCCGCCCAGGTCTTCAAATGCCCGGGGCCTTGCCTCTTGTCCCCATCGTCCAACTCCTTGCGGACAGCAACAATGGAAGCCAACGCACCCTGCTGGTGCTGCTCGGCCAGCCAACGCCAGAAGGTGGGCGCGATGTCCGGGTGGTAGTAGAGCCGGGCCGCTTGGATGAAGACGTTGGAGTCCAGGAGGAACATCAGCCTTCCTCCAACCGTCGGGCATAGCTGTCGAACATCCCAATCCGGCCGAAGGCCAGCAACCGCAACGCCTCGGTCATGGAGGTGCCTCCGCGACGAGCGTCCCGGACGATGGCTCGGCTGAGGGTGCGGCCAATCCGGTAGGGCTGGTTGTTGTAGAAGTCACCGCCACCGCCTGGCGGCGCCTGTCCAGCCAGGTGGATCAGCCGGTCCAGCTCCTCCGCGTAGACCTGGGCGAAGCCACCCGTCGGAATGAGCTCTGCCTCCTTGAGCTTGAGCAGGATCACCAGAGTGGAGCACCGATACCGACCAGCCAACCGGTCGAGCTCTGCGGTGAGATCCGCGCTGCCACTGAAGCTGCGCTCCAGGTCCTTCGTCGGGACCGCCACTTCGGCCGCAACCGCGTCGCACCACCGCTCCGTGTCGGTACTGCGGTTGTGTAGCGGATCTCCACCCTGGCTCACACCGGACTCGCCCCGCCAGACATGCGCGAACTCATGAAGCAGGGAGAAGACCTGACCGTTCTTGGTGTCGTGGGAATTCACGAAGACCAACGGCGCATACAGAGAATGCAGGGTGAAGCCGCGGAACTCCTCAAGATCCAGCATCCGCTGGGTGTTGTTGGCCACCATGGAGTTCAGGACAACAAGCCCGCCCAGACCCTCGAAGGACGCGACGAGATGTGCGCGCGCTTCGTCCATCGTCCGGAACCGCTGGCGCGCTGCCACGGAGTAGTCCAACGCCGCGCTGATCTCGCGTGCCGCCCGGGAAACCGTCCAGTGAGCCGCGCTGCCCACAAACTCGAGCGGTTCGGGCTCCCGCTGGTCCGCCAGATAGTCCTCGTACCAGGCCTGACGGCGCTGGTTGAGGTAGATGGTGTCCAATAGATCGGCACTCGCCGCCACTCGCTGACCGCGTCCGACCCGGAGGTCGGGAATCGGAAGCTCCTCAATGGGGGGTTCGGGCAGGAAGAAGTACCCGAGGGGAACTCGGGTGAACTCAGCGATCTTCTCCACCTCGGCGAAGCTGGGGCTGCTCTCCTCCGCGAGCCACTCGTCCCACTCGGCAAACTTGTGCCGGATTTCCTCATCGTCGCGGCCGCTACGACGCTGCGCCCAGGTGAGGACCGGTGCGCTGACGGCAACTTCAGTCATGGCCCCCTCCTCTCCCGGGCAACGTTGCTTGACACAAGTAAACCATTGTGCCTGTTGAGGCTGTCCAGCCTCAGTCACCCCCGTCTGTCTACGCGACGGACAGGTGACTGACACGACTGAGATCCAGACAGACGCCTGTCACCACTCCCGCTACGCTGTCGATCATCCGACCAAGAGGATGGCCACGGTGGGCAACTTCGACTTCCTGCGGGGCGATTGGCCCGACATCGCGGGCAATGCTGCCCGCGCCGAGGAGGCGATGGCCACCGATCCCCTGATCACCTGTGTCTACGCCCGGCGCACCGTCGAGCTGCTGGTGCAGGAGATCTACGCCCTGAACCGGCTGCCGGAGGCCTACCGCCCTGAACTCTCCGCCCAGATGAATGCCGGGCCCTTCCGCACCATCGTGCCCACACCCATCACCGACAAGCTCAACCTGATCCGGCGCTACGGCAACGACGCCGCCCACCCCGGCACTCGCACGCTCCGCCCAGCCGACGGTCAGGCCTGCCTGGAGGAGCTCTTCCACGTGCTGGTGTGGTTCGGGCTGAACTACACCACCACACCCAACCAGGTTCCAGTAGGCCAACGCTTCGACCCCGAGGTGGCCAGGCGCAAGGCCTCCGTTCCGCGCACCCAGGTTGCGCAGCTGGTCCGTCAATTCAAGCTGAAGGATCAGCAGGCTGCCCAACAGCTGGAGGGCAATGCCTCCGCCCTCGCTTCCCTGGAGGCCGAGCTGGAGGCCACGCGTCAACAGCTGGCAGCAGCCAAGACGCAACACGCCGTCGCCGACACTCATGACTACACCGAGGCCATCACCCGCGCTCGGTTCATTGACCTGCAACTGCGCGAAGCCGGGTGGCCTCTTGACCAGGCCAGGGACCGCGAATTCGAGGTCCACGGGATGCCCAACAACAGCGGCGTCGGCTATGTCGACTACGTACTCTGGGGCGACGACGGCCTCCCCCTGGCCGTGGTGGAAGCCAAGCGCACCCAGGCCAGCGAACTGAAGGGCCAGCAGCAGGCTACCCTCTACGCCGACTGCATGGCACAACGCTTCGGGCGTCGGCCGGTGATCTTCTACACCAACGGCATCCGCACCTGGCTCTGGGATGACGCGGCCGGTTACCCGCCGCGGGAGATCCAGGGCTTCCTGACCAAGGACCAGCTGGAACTCACCATCCAGCGCCGCGCTGGCCGCAAACAGCTGGCTCTGGAACCCGTCGACCCAGAGATTGCGGGCCGCTACTACCAGAGCCGGGCGATCAAGGCGATCGGCCAGAGCTTTGACCAGCGTCACCGCGAGGCCTTGTTGGTGATGGCCACCGGTTCCGGCAAGACCCGCACCGTGATTGCGCTTGTCAAGCAGCTGATGGATGCCGGCTGGGTGAAGCGGGTGCTCTTCCTGGCCGATCGCACCGCGCTGGTCGGTCAGGCGGCCCGGGCCTTCCGCGCCCACCTACCCAATGTCACCACCGTCGACCTGGTCAAGGAGCGCGCCGCCGAGGGCCGGGTGTACTGCTCCACCTATCCGACCATCCTCAACCTGATCAACCAGACCGACGACGCCGACGAGCGGCGCTTTGGCCCGGGACACTTTGACCTGGTGGTGATCGACGAGGCCCACCGCAGCGTCTACGACAAGTACGGCGCCATCTTCCGCTACTTCGATTCGTTGCTGGTGGGGCTCACGGCCACCCCCAAGGACGAGGTGGATCACAACACCTATCGGCTCTTCCACCTGGAGGACGGGGTGCCCACCGACGCCTACAGCCTGGACGAGGCTGTCCGGGACGGCTATCTGGTTCCGCCCAAGGGGATCGCTGTCGGCACCAAGTTCACCCGCCTCGGAATCAAGTACAACGAACTCACCGAGGCCGAGAAGGAGCAGTGGGATTCCCTGGACTGGGGAGAGGACGGCGCTCCCGACGAGGTGGGAGCCGAGGAACTCAACCGTTTCCTGTTCAACGAGGACACGGTGGACAAGGTGCTCGGGCAGCTGATGGCCGACGGCTACCGCGTCGCCGGCAATGACCGGCTGGCCAAGACCATCATCTTCGCCAAGAACCAGCAGCACGCCGACTTCATCCAGCAACGCTTTGACCTGGGCTGGCCCCAGCACGCCGGCCAGTTCGCCCGGGTGATCACCCACGCGAACCCCTATGCCCAGAGCCTGATTGACGACTTCAGCGACGCCGCCAAGAACCCGCAGATCGCAATCAGCGTGGACATGCTGGACACCGGGATCGATGTTCCCGAAGTGGCCAATCTGGTCTTCTTCAAGATGGTCCGCTCCAAGTCCAAGTTCTGGCAGATGATCGGCCGCGGCACCCGGCTCTGCCCCGACCTCTTCGGCCCCGGCAAGGACAAACGCGATTTCTACGTCTTCGACTACTGCGGAAACCTGGAGTTCTTCGGACAGGATTTCCCCGGCAGCGAGGGCTCCACCCAGAAGTCCCTGACGCAGCGGATCTTCGAGGCACGGATGGAGCTGATCCGCGCATTGGCCAGCCAGGCTGCGGAGGAGGACCTACGGAAAGCCACCGCCGCCACGCTGCATGAGTTCGTGGCCGGGATGACCTTCGACAATGTCCTGGTGCGGCCCCACTGGGAGACCGTGGAGAAGTTCAACGAACGCAGCCGCTGGGAGAACCTCACGCCTGATGGCATCCGGGAAGCGATCATCCTGGCTGGTCTTCCCACCACCGCGGAGGTGGAGAAGGCAGCGGAGAAGGCCAAGCGCTTCGACCTGTTGATCCTGCGGCGTCAGGTGGCCCAGTTGGAGGGCGATGCCGTGCTGGCGGAGCGCATCCGCGGTCAGGTGCAGGAGATGTGCACCATGCTGCTGGGCAAGACGAACATCCCGATGGTGGCCGAGCAGCAGGTGCTGATCGAGGCGGTGGCCTCCGACGACTGGTGGGCCGACGTCACCCCGTCGATGCTGGAGCTGGCCCGCACCCGGTTGCGCGGGCTGATGCACCTGATTGAGAACACTCCCCGAACCCGAGTCTTCACCGACTTCGAGGACACCCTGGGCATCGCGGTGGAGGTGGACCTGCCTGGGATCACCCCGGGCACCGACCTGGAGCGATTCCGCGCCAAGGCACGCTCCTACCTGCGGACCCATGAGAGCCACATCTCCATGCAGCGGCTGCTGCGCAACAAGCCGCTCACCACGGATGACCTGGCTGCGCTCGAGGAGATGTTGTTGGACGCCGGTGGAACCCACGACGTCGTCGACACGGCTGGTCAAGCCGCTGGCGGGCTCGGCTTGTTCGTCCGATCCTTGGTGGGCCTGGACCGCGGTGCCGCCACCGAGGCCTTCAGCCGCTTCCTGGACGGAACGCGGTACTCGGTCAATCAGGTGCGCTTCGTCCAGCTGATCGTCGACGAATTGACCAGCAATGGCCTGGTGGAGCCGCGTCGGCTGTTCGAGGCTCCCTTCACGGATACCGCACCCACGGGCCCGGAACACGTCTTCCAGCCACAGGAGGTGGATGACATCGTGGCCATCCTGCGGGACGTGAAGCGCCGCGCCCAGCCGGCATCCCCACCGGGCGGCAACCCGGTGAGCGCCTAGCGCACCCCCACCCCCGGCTCCCGTACACTTCTCCGGTGCCCCAGAACCAGCCCACCGCACTGACCCGGACCCAGAACGAGCAGATGGCCGGCCTGTTGGCCAGCACGCCCGTCGTCGGGGAGTTGGGACAGCTGTTCGCCGACGCCGGGCACGAGCTCTACCTGGTGGGCGGCCCGGTGCGCGACGCCCTGCTGGGCGTGCTGCAGCATGACCTGGACTTCACCACCAGCGCCCGCCCCGACGACATCGAAAAGCTGCTGCGCGGCTGGACCAAGGCCGTCTGGGACATCGGCAAGGAGTACGGCACCATCGGCGCCAAGAAGCGCTCCCAGGGCGTCGACTGGCAGATCGAGATCACCACCTTCCGCGCGGACAGCTACCGCAGCGATTCCCGCAAGCCGGAGGTGAACTTCGGGAGCAACATCGCCGACGACCTCATCCGTCGGGACTTCACGGTCAACGCGATGGCCTTCGACGTCGCCAACAACCGCTTCGTGGACCCCTATGGCGGCCTGCAGGACCTGGCCAACCGGGTGCTGCGCACCCCCTTCACGGCGGAACGCTCCTTCTCCGACGACCCGCTGCGGATGATGCGCGCCGCCCGCTTTGCCAGCCAGCTGCAGTTCAGCGTCGCCCCCGACGTGCAGCAGGCCATGACGGAGATGGCCGACCGGATCCAGATCATCAGCGCGGAGCGGGTGCACGACGAGCTGTGCAAGCTGCTGCTGACCGACCACCCCCGCCCCGGGCTGAACCTGCTGGTCACCACCGGCCTGGCGGACCGGGTGCTGCCGGAACTGTCCGCGCTGCGCCAGACCCAGGACGAGCACAAGCGTCACAAGGACGTCTACCAGCACAGCCTCACGGTGCTGGACCAGGCCATCGCGCTGGAGCGGGAGCGCGGCCACCAGCCAGACCTGGTGCTGCGGCTGGCCGCCCTGCTGCACGACATCGGCAAGCCCGCCACCCGGGTCTTCGAGGACGACGGCAGCGTCAGCTTCCACCACCATGACCTGGTGGGTGCCAAGCAGGCCAAGAAGCGGATGAAGACGCTGAAGTTCTCGACCGACGACACCAAGGCCGTCTGCCAGCTGATCGAGCAGCACCTGCGCTTCCACGGCTACGGGGAGGCGCAGTGGAGCGATTCCGCGGTCCGACGCTATGTCCGCGACGCCGGTGACCAGCTGGAACGCCTGCACATCCTCACCCGCAGCGACTGCACCACGCGCAACCAGCGCAAGGCGGCCCGGCTGCGCGCCGCCTATGACGACCTGGAGCAGCGGATCCAGCAGCTGGCCGAGCAGGAGGAGCTGGACGCGATGCGTCCGGACCTGGACGGTGAGCAGATCATGCAGCTGCTGGGGCTGAAGCCGTCGCGGGAGGTGGGCGAGGCCTACAAGTACCTGCTCAACCTGCGGATCGACGAGGGTCCGCTGGGCGAGGAGAAGGCCACTGAGGCGCTGCTTCAGTGGTGGCAGCAGCGGCAGGCCCAGCAGGGCAACTAGGCTGGATGGGTGACAGCCCCCGTCGCGCGCGCCGCCGCCCATCGTGCCCTTGCCGGCGCGTTGGCGCTGCTGCTCGTGGTGCTGGGTCTGGGCACCGTCGTGGTGACCCCGGCCAGCGCGGACGAGCCGGCCACGCTGAGCGTCTCCATCAGCGAACTGTCGCCGGCCTCCGGCACCCCGGACCAGTCGGTCACCATCCGCGGCACCGTCACCAACAACACCACCACCCCGATGAGCGCCGTGCAGGTGCACCTGTGGCGCTCGGAGGATCCGATCGGGGACCTTGAGACCCTGGACGAGGTGCTCCGGTCCGACCCGGCCAACCCGCTGGGGCGACGGATGCTCTCCTTCGAGAAGGGCAACATCTTCAACATCACCGACGTCGGTGACCAGCGCAGCCAGGCCTTCGGCGGCAAGCAGCCCAAGCCGACCTTCGCCCCCGGGGAGAGCGCCGAGTTCACGGTGCACAGCACCATCGCGGAGCTGGGCCTGGCCGCGCCGGGCGCCTACCTGACCGGAGTCCAGGTGCGCGGCGTCCCCCAGGGGCAGGAGAACCAGACCGTAGGCCGGGCGCGCAGCCTGTTCGTGCTCTCCCCGCCGGCCTCGGGCAAACTGGCGACGCTGGGCAAGCCCGCCGCCACCGTCGTGCTGCTCAATTCCCGGCCGTCGATGGTCTCCGCCGGGGTGTTCAGCGACGACCATCTGGCCGGGGAGCTGCGGGGCCGGCTCTCCCGGCTATTGAAGCTGGCGCAGACCCCGGACGTGACCACGCTGGTGGACCCCGCCCTGGTGGACGCCCTGACCGCAATGTCCAAGGGCTACCAGGTCCGTTCCGGCCGCACCACCCAGCCCGGCAGCGCCCAGGCCCAGCAGCTGGCCAAGGACCACCTGGCCGCGCTGGAGCGGGTGGTCCGTTCCGGCAATGCCTACCGCACGCTCTACGGCAGCCCCGACGTGTCCCGGGCGGTGGCCGCTGACCGTCGGGAGGTGGTCACGCAGGCCGCCCGCCCCCTGACCGAGGGCCATCCCCTCGCCGCGCTGCCACTGGCCGTCGTGCCCGCCGAGAACCGCCTGGACGAGGCCTCGCGGGAACTGCTGGCCGGGCTCAAGCCGGCGCTGGTGCTGGCCGGCAATGCCGCCACCCAGACCCCGGTACAGCGGCTGGCCGACGGCTCCTCCAGCCGGGTGGTGGCGGTCCGCGACAATGCCTACGCCGGCGGCCCCGGCCCGGACCCCGACACCGGCCAGCCGCAGGTCACCGGGCGGCTGCAGGCCACCCAACTGTTGGCCCCACAGGGGGCCGTGACCCTGGTCAGCACCACCACCCAGGCCGACGCGGAACTGGCCCCCGCCCCCTGGCGCACCCGGGTGGCCTTGCCGAAGCTGCTGCCCCGGGGCCTGGGCCCGCTGTTCTCCCCCGCCGACACCGAACAGGAGCCGATCACCGTCGATCCCGTCTGGCTGGAACGGCTGGACGCGGCCGAGGGAGACCTGCAGGCCTGGAGCGAGATCACCCGCGCCGCCAAACCCGAAGCGCTGGCCCAGGTGGTGCTGCCGCAGGCCCTGAGCACCGCCTGGGAGGGCAACCGCAAGCCGGCGCTGCGCTGGCTGGATGCCGCCCGCTCCCAGGTGGGCGCCGTGCTGACCAGTGACCGGGTGAGCCTGAAGGTGGTGGGCAGCTTTGTCACCAGCTCGCAGGACCAGGAGGTGCCGGTCACCATCCGCAACGGGCTCACCGTCCCGGCCCGGGTCCGGATCCTGTTCACCAGCGAGAATCCGCAACGCATCCGGGTGGCCGACACCCCGGTGCTGACGGTGGGCGCCGGCGACTCGGAGACGGTCAAGGTGAAGGTCACCTCGACTGCCAACGGCCAGGTCGGCGTGCAGGCCCGGCTGGCCACGCCGACGGGGCGGCTGATCGGCACCCCCCGGCAGATGACCATCACCGCCACCCAGGCGGGCCGGGTGGGCTGGATCATCATCATCGCCTCGGGGGCCGTCTTCCTCGCCGGCACGGCGATCCGGATCAGGCAGGTACAGCGGGAACGCCGGGGATCGGCTAACGTCGCTGGCAAGAGTGGGGTTGAAGGGTGAGGACCAGATGAACCAGATTCCAGGCCAACGGCCGGCGCCGCAGGACCCCGATGACGAGACCCGGTTGTTCGCCTCCGTCGACGACGAACGTACCGAGCTGATCTCCCACGAACCCAACCCCACCGTGATTCCGGAGACCGCAACGACCCCGGAGACCCCCACCACGGCCCCCGAAGCTGACCCCGCACCGATCCCCGAGCCACAACCCGCACCGATCCCCGAGCCTGTCGAGGAGTCCCCGGCCGAGGAAGCACCGGCCGAGGACACCGTCGACCCGCTCTCCGACACCCTGCACCCGGCGATGGCCACCAGCGTCCCCGAGGGCGCCTCCCAGAACCAGCCGATGGCCGAGGTGAAGTCCGGCGACGTGCACGCCGGCCGCTACCGGCTGGAGCAGCAGCTGGCCCAGCGCGGCGGCACCCTGACCTGGCGGGCCTTCGACCAGAAGCTCTCCCGCTCCGTGCTGGTGCACATCCTGGCCCCCCATGACCCGCGCACGCCGGACGTGCTGGACGCCGCCCGCAAGGCCGCCTTCGCCACCGACTCCCGTTTCCTGCGGGTGCTGGATGCCGTGGTCGGGGAGCAGCCCGGCGAGCCATCGCTGGTGGTGTGCGAGTTCGCGCCCGGCGAGAGCCTGGAGAAGCTGCTGCGTCAGGGCCCACTGAGCGCCCTGGAGGCGGCGTGGGTGGCCCGGGAGCTGGCCGACGCGATGCAGTCCATGCACTCCGAGGGCCTGTTCCACCAGCGGATCAACCCGGACACCGTGATCATCACCTCCACGGGCAATGTGAAGATCGTCGGCTTCCTGATCGAGGCCGCGATGTATCCCGACGCCGAGGAGGGCACCCTGGCCTGGTCCGAGCGGGAGCAGGCCGACGTGATGGCCATCGGCAAGGTGCTCTACGCCAGCCTGGTCACCCGCTGGCCCACCGCCCGGGAGCAGGCCGTCGACGAGTCCGGGCAGCCGCGCCGCACCTGGGGAATGGCCGCGGCCCCGATGGACGCCCGCGGTTGGCTGACCCCGCGCCAGGTGCGGTCCGGGGTCTCCCCGGCCCTGGACATCATCTGTGACCAGATCCTCTCCGACGCCCCCCGGCACAATGAGCTGCCGCTGCGCACCGCCAACCAGGTGATGCTGGCCCTGAGCAAGGTGCTGGGCACCGCGGACGGCTCGGCCGATCTGGAGCGCCGGATGCGTTATCCCGTCGTCCCGTCCGACGGCGATGCGGGTGGCCCGCTGCTGGAGACCACCGGCAGCCTGTCCGCCGTCGGTGGCCCCGACGAACAGACCCAGGCCGGCCAGGCACACCATCAGCCCAGCGGTCCGTTCACCGCGGTCCCGCCGCCCGGCCGCGCCAGCTCCGCCTCCTCCGCCAGCGACGACGGCTTCGACGCCGCCAGCCCCGCCACCCCCTCGGTGACCCGTCGGCCGGGGGCCACCAGCGCCACCCGGCCGCCCACGGTGCGCCACTCGCGCCCGCCGCGCCGCCGTTGGCTGATCATCCTGGTGGCGCTGCTGGCCCTGGTGCTGCTGGTCTCCCTGATCCGGGTGGCCCTGCACAAGGACGGCACCGGCGGCGTCCTCGGCGGCGGCGGGGACGAGCAGCAGGCCGACACCGTGCAGATCTCCGCGGTCAACGACTTCGATCCCACCGGCGACGGTGGCAATGGCGAGGAGAACCCCAGCCAGGTGAAGCTGGCCTTCGACGGCAACCCGGCCACCGCCTGGCAGAGCCTGGTCTACCTGGGCGATCCGAAACTGGGCCGGCTCAAGCCGGGCGTCGGCCTGGTGGTTGACCTGGGCCAGCGGCAGAAGGTGAGCGGGGTCAAGCTCACCCTGAAGGGCTCCCCGACGGCCGTGCAGCTGCGGGTCCCGGCCGACACCGGCTCCGACAGCGCCCCGGCCACCTCCCAGAAGCAGTGGACCACGGTGGCCAGCCAGTCTGCCGCGGGCACCAGCACCGAGCTCAAGCCGGATCAGGCGGTGGAGACCCGCTACCTGCTGATCTACCTCACCAGCCTGCCAAAGGTCAGCGGAAACCGTTACCAGGCAGCGATCGCCGAGATCGAGGTGAACTCGTGAATGTCCTGGCCGAGGGCATGGACGTGGACGGTCTGAGTGACCAGCAGTTGCTCGCGGCCCATGTTGCGGGTGACCCCGAGGCCTTCAACAGGCTCTTCCAGCGGCACCGGGACCGGCTGTGGGCCGTCGCCCTGCGCACCATGCGCAACCCGGACGACGCCGCCGACGCCCTGCAGGATGCGATGATCTCCGCCTTCCGGCGGGCGGGCAGTTTCCGCGGGGACTCCCAGGTGACCACGTGGCTGCACCGGATCGTGGTGAATGCCTGCCTGGACCGGATCCGGCACAACCGCTCGCGACGCGCGGAGGGCCTGCCGGACGACGTCGACCGGGAGCTGCAGCTGGCCGACCCCACCGACCTGACCTCCGGGGCGGAGCAGCAGGAGGCGCGACGCGATGTGCTGGATGCCCTGGCCCAACTGAACGCCGACCAACGGGCCGCGATAGTGCTGGTGGACCTGGAGGGCTATTCCGTCCAGGAGGCCGCCACCATGCTGGGCTGCGCCACGGGTACGGTGAAGTCACGCTGTTCCCGCGGCCGGGCCCGGCTGGCACCGCTGCTGGAACACCTCCGGGAAAGCTGAGTCCAGCAAGCCCGATCCCCCAGCCCGACGAGGGGTTCCCACAGTGGCTGGTACAACTTGACGATTGCCTGACACGATGGGAACCAGATCCGCCATCCGTCCGTCCAACCCCGTGCGGGAGCCCCAACTCCCCGGCCTCCCCACCCCGTACCAGGAGCTACCGATGGATCCGAAGCACCAGCACGACGCCAGCGACCAGGCCACGGCCTGGGTCGCGGACCTGTTGCGCTGCGAGCCAGCGCCATCCATGCCGCCCGAGGTGCAGGCCCGGCTGGAGCAGGTACTGGCCGACGAGCAGCGCCTACGCGAGGCCGGGGAACTGCCGGACCGCACGGAGGCCGAGGAACTCCTCCGGCTGGAGGAATGCACCAACCGGGGCAGCTTCGGCCCCAATGCCCCGGCCAGCTACTCACCCGACGGTCTGGGGCTGACCTCGCTCGGCTGAAAGCTGGTCAGCCGAGCCATGGTCAACCGAGGCGTGACCAGCGGGCGTCGTCAGTCGACGGCACCGTCCAGCAGTTGCGGCAACAGCGAGACGGCCTGGTCATAAGCCTCCAGCGAGCGCTTGGCCCGGGCAATCACGACGGCCCCCTCGACGGTGGCCAGGGTGAGCGCGGCCAGCCGGTCGGCGGTCAGGGCGGGCAGCCCGGCGGTGACCCACTGGCCCGCCAGACACTGCTGCCAGGCCTGGTAGACCTCCGCCGCGGCGGTCAGCAGCTCGTCGGTGTCAGTGGCGACGGTGACCGCGACGGCCGCGGATCCCGTGCTCGCCTGGGATGAGGCCAACAGCCCCCGCCAGGCGGAGATCACGGCCTGCAGGACGCCGTGGGCATCCTGGGCGTCCTCACCCATCGTCTCCAGCATCCGGCCACGGAATTCGGCCAGCGCGGCCAGCACCAGCTCATCCTTCCCGCCTGGGAAGTGGTGGTAGATGGATCCTCGCGGCGTATTGGTCAGCTCGATCACCTCGCTGAACGAGGTCGCCTGCAATCCCTTGGTAGCGAGCAGTGTGGTGGCCCCCGCCACCATGCGCTCGCGCACATCCTTTGCCATACCTATTGTCCCCCCGAACAATGTGTTGGTTGCACCCTTACGTCAGGTGCGAGTCCATCATGCCCCACGTTGAGTAGGTTGTCCGTCATACCGAGGGGTGACTGGCCGACGGATTTGTCACCCCCGCGCGCAGTCACATTCGCCCCGGCGCTCCGACGGACCACCGTAAAACCTTGGACACAAAGATGTTGCGAGGCCTCACCCCAGCCCCGCCAACAGATCACCCCGCCCCAACCGGCCCCGGCGCGTCGCAGCATGAGACCTCAGGAAGCCGAAAGCAGCGGCCCCGGACAGGCCGGTGGGGCGCGGCTCGCGGCCGCGCCCCACCGGACGGTTTCGTGCTGGGATTGGGATTGCGCCCCTACTCACTCCTTGACGTCGTCGTCCACCCAGTCGAAGGTCTTGGTCACGGCCTTCTTCCAGTTGCGGAACAGGCGCTCCCGCTCGTCCTGCTCGGCACTGGGCTCCCAGCGCTTGTCCTCGGCCCAGTTGTCAATGACGTCCTGCTCGCCATTCCAGAAGCCGACGGCGATGCCGGCGGCATAGGCGGCGCCCAGAGCTGTGGTCTCGGCAACCTTGGGCCGCACGACGGGCACGCCCACCTGGTCGGCCTGGAACTGCATCAGGGTTTCGTTGGCGGTCATGCCGCCGTCCACCTTGAGCTCGGCCAGCGGGGCACCCGAATCGGCTTCCATCGCGTCCAGCACCTCACGGGTCTGGTAGGCGGTGGACTCCAGCACGGCGCGGGCGATGTGGCCGCGGTTGACGTAGCGGGTCAGGCCCACCAGCGCACCGCGGGCATCGGAACGCCAGTAGGGGGCGAACAGGCCGCTGAACGCGGGCACGAAGTAGGCGCCGCCGTTGTCCTCGACGGTGGCCGCCAGCTGCTCCACCTCAGGAGCGCTGTCAAACATCTTGAGGTTGTCGCGCAGCCACTGCACCAGCGAGCCGGCCACCGCGATCGAACCCTCCAGGGCATAGACGGCGGGCTGCTGGCCGATCTTGTAGCAGACGGTGGTCAACAGGCCATTCTTGCTGGGGACGATCTCCTCACCGGTGTTCATCAGCATGAAGCAGCCGGTTCCGTAGGTGTTCTTGGCCATGCCCTTCTCGAAGCAGGCCTGGCCGAAGGTGGCGGCCTGCTGGTCGCCCAGGATGCCGGCAATCGGGATGTCCATCAGGAAGCCGCCCTTGCGGCCAACGCCATACTGCTCAGCAGAGCTACGGATGTCCGGCAGCATGCTCAGCGGAATGGTCATGTCCTTGGCGATCTCCTCGTCCCAGTTGAGGGTCTTGAGATCCATCAGCATGGTGCGCGAGGCATTGGTGACGTCGGTGACGTGCACACCACCCTCGACGCCGCCGGTCATGTTCCACAGCACCCAGGTGTCCATGGTGCCCATCAGCAACTTGCCGGCCTCGGCGTCGGCCCGGGCGCCCTCGACGTTGTCCAGGATCCACTTCACCTTGGGGCCACAGAAGTAGGTGGCCAGCGGCAGGCCCACCTTGTCCTTGTAGCGGTCATTGTCACCCTGGGCCAGCGCGTCGCAGATCTTCTGGGTGCGGGTGTCCTGCCAGACGATGGCGTTGTAGACCGGCTTGCCGGTCTCCTTGTTCCACACGACGGTGGTCTCGCGCTGATTGGTGATGCCGACGGCCGCGATGTCGTGCCGGTTCATGTTGCCCTTGCTCAGGGCTTCCGCCACCACCTCGCGGACATTGCCCCACACCTCCTCCGGGTCATGCTCCACCCAGCCGGCCTTCGGGAAGATCTGCTCGTGTTCCTTCTGACCCACGCTGATGATCTGCCCGGCGTGGTCGAAGATGATCGCGCGGGAGCTGGTGGTCCCCTGGTCGATCGCGAGGATGTACTTGGTGTCGGTCATGAACTGCTCCACTTCGTCGTGAATGCCACCGGTCACCCGGTGAGGTCTGGGACGCTGGTGTCGGGGTCGGCACGCGGGCCGCCGACGGCCAGATCTGTCCCCATGATGGAACATGCTGGGGGCTCTGACCAGCCCCGGCACACCCCGCTCCCGCCAAAAACCCCGACACCGTGCACAATTGACGCATGGCGTTGAACAAATGTGCGAGAGGCGGAGGATTTCATGCACGAGCGCTCTGACGAGATGTACTTGGCGGCGTCCCTGTACTACGTGCAGGACGAGACGATGGAGTCCATCGCGCGGCAGCTCAACATCTCCCGCAGCACCGTCTCCCGGCTGCTGAAGCAGGCCCGGGAGACCGGGATGGTGAAGATCACGCTCGCCAACCCGGCGGGCCCCCGAACGTCATTGGGGGAGACCATCGGCCGGCACTTCGGAGTGCGGGCCCACGTCGTCCCGGTGCGGGACGGTGCCTCCGACGTGCACCGGCTGGAGCGGGTGGCCCGGGCAGCCGGGCAGCTGATCAGTGAGGCGGTCACCGACACCATGGTGATCGGCACCGCCTGGGGCACCACCCTGGGCAGCGTGGTGCAGTACCTGCAGCCCAACGACGTCAAGGGCACCGTCGTGGTGCAGATGAATGGCGCCGCCAGCCCCACCAACTCCGGGATGCCCTATGTGGGCGGGATCATCTCCCAGTTCGCGCAGGCCTTCAACTCCCAAGTGGTGCCCTTCCCGGTGCCCACCCTGTTCGACTTCGCGGAGACCAAACAGGCCATGTGGCGCGAACGCAGCGTGCGCAATGTGCTGGCGCTGCACCACAAGATCGACCTCGCGGTCTTCGGCGTCGGTGGCCTGTCCGCCGAGCTGCCGTCGCACGTCTATTCCGCCGGCTACCTGGACGAGCGCGACATGGAGCAGCTGCGGGCCGAACGCGTCGTCGGCGACGTGAACACCGTCTTCCTGCGCGAAGACGGCACCTGGGCGGACATCCCGATCAATGCCCGCGCCTCCGGCATGCTGCCCACGCAGCTGCACCGGGTGCCCCGTCGGATCTGCGTGGTGGCCGGCGCCGCCAAGGCCGCACCCCTGCTGGGCGCCCTGCGAGCCCGCGTCGCCACCGACGTCGTCCTCGACGAGGCCTGCGCCCAGGCCCTGCTCGAACGCCTCTAGCTAGGGTGGATCCCGTGAACGAGGTCCAACATCCTGTTCCCTTTCACCTGCTCGCAAGACTCTCGCCACGGGCTCGATGGTGGCGCCCACTCCTCGAATTCGTCGTGCTGGTGGTGGTCTTCGCCGTCAGCTTCATCGCCCTGACGGAGGGTCTGCATGCCCTGGTGGGCCACCGCGCCGATGACCTGCTGGGCCACGCAGCCATGGCCGCGGCGCTTCCGGCAGCCGTGGCAGGCGTGATGGTGGGGGCCGCTGGCGTGTCACCGCTCTGCTCTCCAGCGACGGCCGTGGACACGTCCGCCTGGCGGCGACTGCCTTTGGGATCACTCTGGCCATCGCAGGGTTCGCCCGCGTGGCCGCAGGCTGGGCGACGGGCACCCTCCAGCCGCATGCGAGCGGCCTCGGGCCGGAGACGCTGGCCCTGACCGTCGGCCTGATCACGCTGGCCGCCTTCGCCGAGGAGGTCCTGTTCCGGGCATGGCTGCCACAGGCCATCGGCCAGAGCTACGGAGCCAGCTGGATTCAACTACTCCGATCTGGGCGGCCACGGTCAGGTCAGGCACTGGCCGTCGAAGCCCTTGTCCGGGCGAACACTCAATGCTTGCGTTGTGCACCCGTCCACTCGAGCTCCGCCTGCAGGGCCTTTACCCGGGCGTCGATGTCGTCGCGCACCAGGCGCATCCGCTCGGCGCCCTCGATGCCGCGCAGCGACGGTTCGTCGGTGAGCCAGGTCTCGATCGTGCCGCGCATCCCCTCGACGGGCTCCACGACGGCCTGGTCGCCCAGGATCACGGTGCGGTCCACCCGGCGCAGCAGGTCGGGGTCTATCGCCTTGGGGCGTTCGCCGTCGAAGCTGCCGCCGATCTCCTCGATGCTGGCCAAGGATTCCTGGTTCAGCTTCGTTCCCGGCCAGGTGCCGGCCGAGTGCACCTCGACGGCATCCCCGGCGCGCAGCCGCATCAGGGCCGCGGCCATCTGGCTCTTGCCGCCATTGCCGACGCAGACGAACAACACACTGGGCTTCATGAGTTCCTCATTTCCTTCGTTCACCAGGGCTTGGATCCTCGAGGCAGCAACCCGACCACGATCCCCGATCCTGTCGATGGGCCCGACTGCGACGTCACGGAAGCTCCCCCAGGAATCCCCGCAGCGCCGCGAGCCCTTCGGGGCGGGGGGTGTAGTGCGCCCAGCGGCCGCGCATCTCACGGTTGACCAGCCCGGCCTCGGTGAGTTTCTTCAGGTGGTGGGAGAGCGTCGGCTGGCTGACCCCGAAGGCCTCTGGGAGATGGCAGAAGCAGACGCTGCTGTCACTGACCGCGACGTGATGGAAGATTCGCAGCCGAACCGGGTCCGCCAGGGCCTTGATGCTGGCGGTGAGCGCCTCGGCCTGTTCGACGCTCATCACGTGGGGCGACGGCGCACAGCACTCATCCTGGATCCCGGACGCTTCCATGCCCCGATGCTATCCCAGATCCACCAATCGCATTGACATTCGTCGATACAAGGCGAGATGCTGGAGTCATCGACATCTATCAATACGTCGGCCAAGCCGGCGCATCGAGTCACAGGAGACAGCCATGACCGCCATCCGCATCTTCGAGCCCGCCCTGTGCTGCAACACCGGGGTCTGCGGCACCGACGTCGACCAGGCCCTGGTGGACATCACCGCCGACGTAAAGGCAGTCACCGCCGAGGGTGCGGACATCGAGCGCACCAACCTGGGCACCGACCCGATCCGTTTCACGGAGAACCAGACCGCCGTCGCCTTTCTGCACACCGCCGGCTCCGAGGGCCTTCCGCTGGTGTTGGTGGATGACGTCACGGTGCTGACCGGGCGCTACCCCAGCCGCGACGAGCTGCGCCGCTGGGCCGGGCTGACCGCCCCCGAGGCCGACGGGCGGCCCACCCTGACCACCGTCGAGACCCAGACCCTTGACGAGGGGGGCTGCTGCGGTGGCACCGGCTGCTGCTGAACCGCTCGCCCGAACCCAGGACCACGACCAGGACCATGACCATGTTGCACTTCCTCGACAATCCACCTCGGCACCTCTTCTTCACCGGCAAGGGCGGAGTCGGCAAGACCTCCGTCGCCTGTGCCACCGCCCTGCACCTGGCTCGCTCTGGCCGCCGAGTGTTGCTGGTGAGCACCGATCCGGCGAGCAATGTCGGCCAGGTCTTTGGCGTCGCCATTGGCAATCGGATCACCCCCATCCCCGACGTCCCGGATCTGGACGCCCTGGAGATCGATCCCCAGCAGGCAGCCGATGCCTACCGATCCAAGATCCTGGCTCCGGTGCGGGCCGTGCTGCCCGCCTCTGCCCTCGCGGAGATCACCGAGCAGTTGTCCGGCTCCTGCACCACCGAGGTGGCCAGCTTCAACGAGTTCACCAGCCTGCTGGCCGATCCGGCGGCCACCGCCGGCTATGACCACGTCGTCTTCGACACCGCCCCGACAGGGCACACCATCCGGCTGCTCCAGTTGCCCGGCGAATGGACCGACTATCTGGACGCAGGCAAGGGCGACGCCTCATGCCTGGGTCCGCTCTCCGGCCTGGAGAAGAGCCGCGCCACCTATCGCAACGCGGTGGCTGCATTGGCCGACGCCAGCCGCACCCGGCTGGTGCTGGTCAGCCGCGCCCAGCACTCCACCCTGGACGAGGTGGCCCGCACCCAGCAGGAGCTGGCGGAGCTGGGCATCCACGCCACCCATCTGGTGGTCAACGGCGTCCTGCCGGAACTCGCGTCGGCCGAGGCCCCGGACCCCCTGCACCGGGCCATCCGGGAGCGCGAGCAAGCCGCCCTGGCCCAGCTCACGGGCCCGCTCGCGTCGCTGCCCCGCGACCTGATCGAGCTGAAGCCGGTCAACATGATGGGCCCCGCCGCGCTGGACTCACTGCTCAGCACCGCAGCGCCCGAGTCCTCGGTGCCGGAGCACCCCCCCACGGCAGAGCCCGTCGAAGCCTCCAGCCTGCGCACCCTGGTGGACGAGGTGGAATCCCAGGGCCACGGTCTGGTGATGGCGATGGGCAAGGGTGGCGTCGGCAAGACCACCGTCGCCGCGGCCATCGCCGTAGAGCTGGCCCGACGCGGCAACGACGTGCTGCTGACCACCACCGATCCGGCCGCGCACCTGAGCACCGCCCTGCCCGACCAACTGCCCCGGCTGGAGGTGAGCGCGATCGATCCGCAGGCCGCGATCGCCGCCTACCGGCAGCAGGTGATGCGCACCAAGGGCGCCAGCCTGGACGACGCGGGCCGCGCCGCGCTGGCCGAAGACCTGAAGAGCCCCTGCACCGAGGAGATCGCGGTCTTCCAACAGTTCAGCCGGGCAGTCAACCAGGCCCGGCACCGCTTCGTGGTGATGGACACCGCACCCACCGGACACACCCTCCTGCTGATGGATGCCACCGGCTCCTACCACCGCGAGATCACCCGTCATCTGGACCAGACGCAGGCGGCGCGGATGACCACGCCGCTGATGCGGCTGCAGGATCCGGAACTCACCAAGGTGATCGTGGTGACCCTGCCGGAGACGACGCCGGTGCTGGAGGCCCGGGGCCTGGCCGAGGAGCTGGAACGTGCCGGCATCAGGCCGTGGGCCTGGGTGGTGAACAACTCGCTGGCGAAGGCGGAGCCGCACTCGCCCTTGCTGGCCCAGCGGGCGCGCAATGAGCAGGCCCTGCTGGCGGAGGTGGATCGCCGCGCGTCACGGATGGCCGTCCTGGCCAGCCAGACGGCCGAACCGGTGGGTGTGGACGCCCTGGTCGCGCTGCTGGACTGAGATCTGGTGGGTCGGTTGAGGATTGTGGCCCCGGGGTGGGCGGTGGCGGTCCGACTGCATAGGGTTCGAGCTGTCGGCTCTTGCCGACGCAGACCAGGAGGATTGCCATGACCGAACAGACCCAAGGCGGCTGCTGCGGCGGCCACAAGGACCAGACCATCACCATCGAGGGCACCGCGGCCCCCGCCGAGACCACCGAGGCGGCCGACGAGGTGCGCCTGTGCACCTGCGGCTGCGGACGCCCCGCCGCTGACTGCACCTGCGGCCCCGACTGCGCCTGCTCGTGCAACGAGCCCTGCACCTGTGGCTGCGACTGCACCACCGGCAAGTGCACCTGTGGGCCCGAGTGCGCCTGTGGGTGCAACGAGGCCAAGCCCGCCGAAACCGAGGCGAAGGGCTGCTGCTGCGGCGACAAGTGATCGCAGGGCGCCCGCAGCACTGGCGCACTGAACAACCGGGCCCCGTCACGCACGTCGTGGCGGGGCCCGGCCAGTTCTCCCGGGCCTCGACGGGCTCGGCCATCGTGGATGCGTCGGCACCCCACCCCACCACGATCCCCGACCCTGTCGAGGGGCACGGGCGCGGAATACTCCGCCGCCGTCTGGGGTTGAGGAGGCGAATCACTGCTGCACCAGCAAGCCTCGGTAGAGTGCTTCCCGCAGCACGCCACCGCGGTATCCCCGCGCGAGAGGACATCATGACCACACCCGCCCTGAACACCGTTGGCCTGAATACCGGCGGCCTGATCTCGTTGGACGACATCACCCCCGACGAGCAGCCCGCCACCCCGGCCGTCGATGCTGGTCAGGAGGTGCGCGAGGTGATCATCGTCGGCTCCGGCCCGGCCGGGTACACGGCAGCCATCTACACCGCGCGCGCCGGCCTGGAGCCGCTGGTCATCGAGGGCGCCTTCTCCGCCGGCGGTGCGCTGATGAACACCACCGAGGTGGAGAACTACCCCGGCTACACCGACGGCATCATGGGCCCGGACCTGATGAAGAACATGCGCGCCCAGGCCGAGCGCTTCGGCGCCGAGCTGGTCACCGACGACGCTGAGGAACTGGACCTGACCGGCCCGATCAAGACCGTCACGGACTCCGAGGGACGGGTCTACCGCGCCAAGTCCGTCATCCTGGCCACCGGCTCCGGCTACAAGCGTCTGGGCCTGGCCGACGAGGACAAGTACTCGGGCCGCGGCGTCTCCTGGTGCGCCACCTGCGATGGCTTCTTCTTCAAGGACAAGCCGATCGTCGTGGTCGGCGGCGGTGACTCCGCCGTCGAGGAGGCCACCTTCCTGAGCCGGTTCGGCTCCACCGTCACCATGGTGGTGCGTCGCGATGAGCTGCGCGCCAGCAAGATCATGGCCGCCCGCGCCCTGAATGACCCGAAGATCTCCATCGAGTGGAACTCGAACGTCGTCTCGATGGCCGGGGAGCCCGCGCTGGAGACCGTCACCATCGAGAACAACCAGACCGGCGAGAAGAAGGAACTGCCCGTCAACGGCCTGTTCGTCGCCATCGGCCACGATCCCCGCTCCGAGCTGGTCAAGGGGCAGGTGGAGCTGGACGCCGCCGGCTATGTGCTGACCGAAGCCGACGGCACGAAGACCAACCTGTCCGGCGTCTTCGCCTGCGGCGACCTGGTGGACCACACCTACCGCCAGGCCATCACGGCCGCGGGCTCCGGCTGCAAGGCCGCCCTGGACGCCGAGCGCTTCCTGGCCGACCTGGCCGACGAGAACGTCCAGGCCTGACCAAGACCAACCGCAATCACGATCCCCGAGCCTGTCGAGGGGCAACAAGGAGAAGCCATGAGCAATGTCAAGGACGTCACCGACAAGACCTTCGTCGACGAGGTCGTGATGAACCCCAAGCCGGTCCTGGTGGACTACTGGGCCGACTGGTGCAGCCCGTGCAAGCAGCTCAGCCCGATCATCGACGAGCTGGCCTCCGAGCTGGGTGGCCAGGTGGACTTCGTGAAGATGGACACCAACGCCAACACCCAGATCCCCACCGAGCAGGGCATCCTCAGCCTGCCGACCCTGCAGATCTGGCAGGACGGACGGGTGGTGAAGTCCTTCCAGGGCGCCAAGACCAAGGGTGCGCTGCTGAAGGCCCTGAACGAGTACCTCTGAGCGCAGTCGCCGGCCGGCCCGACGGCTGAAGGCTCAACCACTCCTTGACAACCGCGGGCCCTACCGGTGCCCGCGGTTGTCGCTTTCCACTACCTTGGGGACCATGAGCAGCACTCCCGGCAATTCGCCGATCAACGGCTCCAGTCAGCTCGCGCCCGGCGCCAGCACCGGCCCCGACGAGCTGGAGGTGGGCCCGGCCATCCACAGCGGCCGCTTCCCGCGCTGGGCGCTGGTACTGATCGGCACCCTGCTCATCCTGGCCTCCGTGGCCGGCGCCGCCTACGTCGCGTGGCGGATGAACACCGGCAAACCGCAGGTGGTGGTGACGGCCTCCGGACCGCGCACCCCATGGGCGATGGTGCCACCCCTGGCCGTCGACGAGTTCTCCCGGGACGCCAATGCCAACGACACCCCGTCGGCCAATCCCACCACGAAGACGTCCACCATCTCCGCCACCTATGCCCGCAGCGGGCAGAACAGCGTCGTGCTGCTGATGAGCCGGCCGGAGAAGGATCCCAAGAAGTTCATGGCGGACATGGGGATGAACACCGTGGTGGCCACCGACGACGGCTACTGCGGCACCAGCGTGGACTCCAACCGGGATGGCTGCGCGATCATGCGTGATGACACCGCGATCCTGATCGTTGACCTGGTGGGGCAGAGCCGCTCCGACCTGATGGTGGTGGCGCACAAGTTCGCCGACGAGATGGCCAAGTGAGCGGCCGACACAGCGTGCGGCTGAGCCGCACCAGCACCGGCAACTACCGGGCCACCAATGCCGCGGGCGTGAGCATCGGCCTGGGCCAGGGCGACGACGTCTTCTCCCCGGTGGAATTGCTGCTGGCCGCCATCGGCGGGTGCAGCGCCATCGACGTCGACGTGGTGACCGCCAGGCGCACCGAGCCCACCAGCTTCGAGGTGGAGGTCTCCGCCCAGAAGATGACCGACGAGACGGGCGGGGCCCGCCTGCGGGACGTGGTGGCCGACTTCCACCTGGTCTTCGGCGACGATGACCGCGCCCGCGAGGCGGCCGGGCTGGTGGAACGGCTGGTGCGGCTCTCCCATGAGCGGGACTGCACGGTCTCCCGGACGGTGGAATTTCCCACCCCGGTCCGGATGGACGTCGACGGGCGGACGGTGGCCGGGGGCTGACGGTGGCGGGGCCGAGGTGCCGGTCAGCGGAACGCTCTCAGGCGCCTCTCAACTGATGAATTTCCGCGTGACATAGCGCATCCCCACCGGCTTGCCCCCGCGCCACGCCGCCCGATTCACTGAGAGCGATTTTGAGAATTACTCAGGATTGCTTAGGTTGTTCTTCATGAAGAAGACTTCCACCATCGTTTCCCTGGTCGCCGCGACCGCCATGAGCGCTGGCGTCGGCATCGGCGCTGCCGCCCCCGCCCAGGCCGCGGGCACCGTCTGGGACCGCGTGGCCCAGTGCGAGTCGGGCGGCAACTGGCAGATCAACACCGGCAACGGTTTCTACGGCGGCCTGCAGTTCACCCGCTCCACCTGGCTGGCCTATGGTGGCGGCAAGTACGCCCCCACCGCCAACAAGGCCACCAAGGCGCAGCAGATCGCCATCGCCAAGAAGACCCTGCAGGGCCAGGGCCCCGGCGCGTGGCCCGTCTGCTCCAAGCGCGCCGGCCTGACCCGCGCCAATGGCCTGGCCGCCAACACCGGCAGCGTCACCAGCAGCGTGAAGACCGTGAAGGTCACCAAGAAGAAGGCCACCACCAAGGCCGCCCCGGTGAAGTCGGTCAAGGGCGCCAAGTACGTGACCGTGCGCCCCGGCGACACCCTGGGCAAGATCGCCAAGCGCTCGGGCGCCGGCTCCTGGCAGAAGGTGTGGAAGCTGAACAAGTCCACCATCAAGAACCCGAACATGATCAAGGTCGGCCAGAAGGTCCGCGTGGCCTGAGCCACCCCTGCTGTCCCACCAAGGGCCCCGGTCACGGCAGACCGGGGCCCTTGCCATGTCCACCGTGGGCACCGCCCTCGCCCCCCGTCATCGACGACGGTCAGCCCAACCAGAGCGGCGTCCCACCACGGCGATAGTTGTCCCGAGTCACGTAGTGCCGAGCCGCACGCTGGGAACCGGTCACCGCGGCCACCCGGGCCAAGGCGACGCCTGTCGGTGCTACTGCTGAGTGCGGCCCTGCCGCCCGGTGGGTTCGGCCGGCGGCACCGGACGCGGCACCAGGCCGCCCAGCAGGTGCCAGGCCCGCGCCAGGTCGGGCCGCCAGCGCACGGTGGTGCCCAGGTCCAGGCGGAGCCGTTGGCAGCCGTCGGCCCGGAACTCGTCGACGGGTTGGAAACCCGCGGCGGTCAGCCAGCCCACCGGCGGCTCCAGACAGCTGGGGGCGGCATGGCGTCCGACGGCCTCCAGGGTGTCCACCTGGCCGTGCAGGTGCCGCGCCAAGCCCTGCACCAGCAGCCTGACCTGGGCATGCGCCGCCTCGTCGTCGTCCGTGTGGGTGACCAGTGCCAGCAGATAGGCCGCGTCGGGCAGTTTGGACCAGTGCACCAGCGGGTGCTCGGGGGGCAGGTTCAGCCCGGGACAGACCAGCGCCTGGGCCACCGGGGCGTCCTGTTCGTCGTGCATCGCCACGCCACACAGCCCCCACTGGGCCATGGCCGCCCGCGCCCATCCCGCCGCGGGGTCATGCAGGGCGTACTCCAGCTCGGGATGGCCCTGACAGCCGGGCAACAGCCCCGCCAGATCCCCGGGGACCACCGCGTGCACCCTGCTCCCGCGTCCCATCGTCGCCTCCCACCAGCCAGGCCGACGGCCCCGTCGCCCGCCGGCGCCTGCCATGCTACTGGCCCGCTCCGCAGCCCGACGGCAAGCCGCAAGAACCGCGCCCTGCACGGTGAGCACGCGTCCACGCACTGGCGCGGCGTGGCAGAGTAGGGGCGTGAGCCTGCCTGAACCCCAACGACGAGACACCCGGCTGGACCGTTACCATTCCAGCTATTCCGACCGCACCCACGGGATGCGAGCCTCCGCGGTACGCGCCCTGTTCGCGGTGGCCAACCGGCCGGAGGTGGTCTCGCTGGCGGGCGGCATGCCCAACATCGCCGACCTCCCGCTGAATGTGGTGGCCGACGCCCTCTCCGGCCTGGTGATGACCCGCGGCCAGCAGGCCATGCAGTACGGCTCCGGCCAGGGCGAACCCTTCCTGCGGGAGCAGATCTGTGAGGTGATGGCGCTGGAGGGAATCAACGCCCACGCCGACGACATCACCATCACCTGCGGCTCCCAGCAGGGACTGGACCTGGTCACCCGGATCTTCTGCAATCCCGGCGACGTGATCCTCACCGAGGCACCCAGCTATGTGGGGGCGTTGAGCACCTTCGGCAGTTACCAGTGCGAGGTGGTCCACGTCGCCATGGACGAGTCCGGCCTGCAACCCGACGCGCTGCGCGCCGCCGCCGAGGCCTGTGCCGCGGCCGGCAAGAAGCCCAAGTTCCTCTACACCATCCCCAACTTCAACAACCCGTCGGGCATCACCCAGACGCTGGAACGCCGCCGCGAGCTGCTGGCGGTCTGCCGTGAGCTGGACATCCTGGTGGTGGAGGACAACCCCTACGGCCTGCTCACCCTGGACTCGGAGCCGGTGCCGGCCATCCGCTCCCTGGACGACGAGCAGGTCATCTACCTGGGTTCCTTCTCCAAGACCTTCGCCCCCGGCTTCCGGGTTGGCTGGGTGCTGGCGCCGCACGCCGTGCGGGAGAAGCTGGTGCTGGCCCAGGAGGCCGCCACCCTGTGCCCGCCGGTCTTCAGCCAGTACGCGGTCAGCTCCTACCTGGACCAGCACGACTGGCAGGCCCAGATTGTCACCTTCAAGGACATGTACCGGGCCCGCCGCGACGCGATGCTGGAGGCGCTGGCGGAATACATGCCCGAGGGCACTACCTGGACCGAGCCGAAGGGTGGCTTCTTCGTCTGGGTGACCCTGCCGGAGGGCCTGGACACCCAGGCCATGCTCCCCCGCGCCGTCACCGCCCGGGTGGCCTACACCCCCGGCACCGCCTTCTACGCCGATGGCCTGGGCAGCCGCAACATGCGGCTGAGCTATTGCTACCCGCCCCCGGACCGGATCCGGGAGGGGGTGCGCCGGCTGGCCGACGTGGTCAACCGGGAGCTGGACCTGCACCACACCTTCGGCCTGGGCACCTCCCCGGTGCACCGTCGCATCGACGGACCAGCGCCCGAGACCCTCTGACCCGCACCAGACCCCTCACCACCCCGGGGTGCCCACCCCCTTCGCCACAACGGAAAAGCTCCACCACGGAACAGCTCCCACAAAGCAGCTCCACATCATGGTTGCCCAGCACCACCCCCAGAATCACCGGAAGGCACAGCATGTCCGATCCCGTCACCGACGAACGCCCCACCCAGGAAGCGCAGACCCCCGTGGCCGAGCAGGTGGACGGCGCCCCGCAGGACAAGGGAGCCGAGCAAGCCCTGGCACCCGTCGTGGTGCTCGCCGGTGGCCTCTCGCATGAGCGCGACGTCTCCCTGCGTTCCGGCCGTCGGGTGGCGCAGGCCCTGCGCCGTGCCGGCCACCGAGTGATCGAGTCCGACATCAATTCCGATCTGGTCGGCCTTTTGCGGGGGCTGGACCGGCCCGTCGTGGTGCCGATGCTGCATGGCGGGCTGGGCGAGGACGGTGCGGTCCGGGAGGTGCTGCAACTGCTGGGGGTGCCCTTCGTCGGCTGCAGCGGAGCCGCCTGCCGCACCACCTTCGACAAGTCGGTCGCCGGGACCGTCGTCGGCCGCTACGGCTGGAAGGCGCCGGAACAGGTCGCCCTGCCGCACGACATCTTCCGGGAGCTGGGGGCCGACGCCCTGGTGGACGCGCTGGGCGAGCGGCTCGGCTTCCCGTTGATCGTGAAGCCCGCCCGCAGCGGCTCCGCCCTGGGCACCACCAAGGTCAACTCCATGGACGAGCTCCGGGTGGCGCTGGTGGCCGCCTATGCCTATGGCCCGGTCGCGGTGGTGGAGGAATTCGTCGCCGGCACCGAGGTGGCCGTCACCATCCTGGTGGGCAAGGAACGCACCCGGGTGCTCCCCGCGGTGGAGATCCGCCCCGAGTCCGGCATCTATGACTACGACGCGCGCTACACCGCCGGCTTCACCCGCTTCCTGGTACCCGCCGAGCTGGACGAATCCGCCGCCGCGAAGGCCGACGCACTGGCCCGGGGCGTGGTGGAGGCCCTGCACCTCGACGGCGTCGTACGGGTGGACATGATCGTCGACGACAACGGTGAGCCCTGGTTCCTGGAGGCCAACACGGCCCCCGGGATGACCGAGACCTCTCTGGCCCCGCTGGCCATGGAGGCAGCAGAACTTGATCTTGGAAAGCTCTACAGCACGCTGGTCCAGGAGGCCGCCGAGAGATGACCAAGATCAAACAGCTCCTCGTGGCTCTGCTGGGCGGGGCCCTGACCCTGTTCATGGTCTTCCTGGGGCTGTGGCAGATGCAGGTCTTCCAGTCCCAGGCCGACGGCAGCGCGGCCCAGCGGGCCGCCGCTCCCGCCGTCGATCTGGAACAGAGCCTCACCGGGGGCAAGGTGGGTGATCTCTACGGCCGGCAGGTCACGACCACCGGCCAGTACCTCCCGGGCAAGCAGGTGCTGGCGGGAACCGAGTACCCGCTGCAGGTGGTCAGCGCCTTTCGTACCAACCAGGGCCACACGGTGGCCGTCGTCCGGGGCACCGTCGGTCAGGGCCAGGCCGTTCCAGCCGCTCCTGCCGGGGCACAGCAGGTGACCGGTTTGATCCTGCCCACCCAGTCCCGCGGCACGCAGCCGGTGCCCGCGGGCGCCCCGGCCGGCACCCTGGCCAGCGTCCGGCTGGAACAGCTGGCCCAGCTGTGGCCGGCGCCCATGCTGGACGGCTTCATCACCCAACCCGGCGAGCCCGCGCGCGCGCAGGGTCTGGGCGAGGCGGTTCCGGTGATTCCCGACGTGGGCGGCGGCACGACCCGCAACCGTGGCTATGCCCTGCAGTGGTGGGCCTTCGCGGCCTTCGGGGCGGTGGCCACCGCCGCCGGCGTGCGAGCGGTGGGGCGTTCCGCCGACGCTGGGTAGGCTTGGCCCCGTGACTGAGACTCCTGACGACTACCTCGACGACCTGGACGAGAATGATCTGCGCGGGCTGCGCGGCGCCCTGGGTCGCTACCGTTTCTTCGCCTATGTGACCGGCATCCTGCTGGTGGTGCTGGTGTGCGTGGGCATGCCTATGAAGTACCTGGCCGACAATGACACGGTGGTCACCTGGACCGGCCTGCCCCACGGCTGGCTCTACATGGGGCTGTTGATCACCGCCTATGACCTTGGCCGTCGGGCCCGCTGGTCCTGGAAGCGCCTGCTGCTGATCGCCCTGGCCGGCACCGTCCCCTTCCTCTCCTTTGTCGCCGAGCACTCCGCGCGCAAGGACGTGCAGGCCAAGCTGGCGGACTGGTCGCGACGCATGGGGAGTCTCGACGCCTGAGAACTCTCGGGCACATGGGTGCCACCGACTCTGCGCCACCCGTAGCCGAAGTCCATCAACCAACCATTTGGGGCTTTGTCGAATTGTCGACAAAGCCCCAAATCTATTTAATGCCTGAGTTGGTCACTGTCCATTGACGATGTTGAGGATCCGCTCCAGGTCATCCTCGCTGGCGAACTCGATGGTGATCTTGCCCCGCTTGCGGCCAATGTCCACCTTGACCCGGGTGTCAAAGTGGTCTGACAAGGAGTTTGACAGCTCCAGCGCACGCGGCGACGGCTCCTTCGGGGCCCGGGTCCGGCGCTCTGGTCCGGCCTCGGCACCGCCCAGCGCGACGATCTCCTCCACGGCGCGCACCGACAGCCCTTCGGCCACGATCCGCTGGGCCAGGCGCTCCTGGGCCACCGGGTCCTCCACCATCAGCAGTGCCCGGGCGTGGCCAGCGGAGAGCACCCCGGCCGCCACCCGTCGCTGCACCGGGGCCGGCAACCGGAGCAGCCGGATGGTGTTGGAGATCTGGGGACGGGACCGCTTGATCTTGGTTGCCAATTCCTCCTGGGTGCAGCCGAAGTCGCTCAGCATCTGCTGGTAGGCAGCGGCCTCTTCCAGCGGGTTCAGCTGGGCCCGGTGCAAGTTCTCCAGCAGGGCGTCGCGCAGCAGGTCACCGTCATCGGTACCGCGAACGATCGCCGGCACCCGCTCCAGACCGGCTTCCCGAGTGGCTCGCCAGCGCCGTTCACCCATGATCAACTCGAATTGATCTTGGTCAACCTTGCGCACGACGATCGGCTGGAGGACGCCGACCTCCTTGATCGACTCCACCAGTTCCTGCAGTGCGTCTTCGTCGAAGACCGTGCGAGGCTGCTTGGGATTGGGGCGGATCTGGTCAACCGGGATCAGCTGGAAGTACGAGCCATCCTCCAGCGGCGCCGAGCGGTCATGCTCCTGGCTCTCGGCCGTACCGGGATCACCCAGCGCCCCGGCCGGGCGGCGGGAGTCCTCGTCGACGTCGGTGCGCTGGAAGAGTTCCCCCAGGCCTCGGCCCAGTCCGGACTGGTGTTTTGCGGGCATCAACGCGCCTTTCCACGGTTGGCGATCTCCTGCGCGGCACGCCAATAGGCCTTGGCACCGGCGGAGGTCGGGTCGAACTGGAGCAGGGTCTGGCCGTAGCTGGGTGCCTCGGCAATCCGTACGCTGCGGGGAATCTGGGCGTTCAGGGTCTGGTCACTGAAGTAGCGCCGCACCTCGCGAGCCACCTGGGCCGAGAGCTTGGTGCGGGCGTCGAACATGGTGAGCAGCACCGTGGAGAGATCAAGATCAGGATTGAGTTCCCGTTGCACGACGCCGATGGTGTTCATCAGTTGGGAGACACCCTCCAGGGCGTAGTACTCGCACTGGATCGGGATGATGATCTCCCCGGCCGCCACCAGGGCATTCAGGGTGAGCAGCCCCAGCGACGGCGGGCAGTCGAACAGGATGTAGTCGACGTCGTGGTCCTTGAGGTAGGCCCGAATGGCGCGGGCCAACCGCTGTTCGCGGCCCACCATCTGCACCAACTGCAGTTCGGCTCCAGCAAGATCAACTGTCGCGGGAACGGCTTGCAGGCCGGGCGCCTCCGGAGAGTCGACCACGACGTCGGCCAGCGGTACGCCGTCCATCAGCACCTCGTAGGTGCCAGGTGTGCCTGGTCCATGGTCCACTCCCAGAGCCGTGGACGCATTTCCTTGGGGGTCGAGATCCAGGACCAACACCTTGAGGCCCCCATTGGCCAGGGAAGCGGCCAGATTCACCGTCGTGGTGGTCTTGCCGACCCCGCCCTTCTGGTTCACCACTACCATCACCCGGGGATCCGAAGGCTTCGGAAAGTCGCGCTTTTCATCGCGGGGGATGATTCGGGGCGTTCCCGCAGGACGCTGCGTAGAGGTCGCGCTGCTCACTGGTGGTTCTGCCCTTCGTCTCGCCTGACAACCGCGGTCTCGGGGAAGGTCAGCGTCGATGTTCCACGTGAAACATCACGTAAAACACATCACTGTGATTCCAGCGGTCAGTACGCCGAGAATTCTACTAGACGCTCGATGGGGCACCGAATGCAGACGCAAAGCACTGTCGTGGGGAGCGTGTCGCAATAGTGGATGGCTCGCCGCCGGGCCGGCAGCCTCTGGCGCTGCGTCTCGTCGACGCTCGCTCGCTCGCGTCTTCTCGCGGAACCGCGCTGCGAGGCTGCGGACCCGACGCCGATACTCATGTTGAAGGGTGGACTCGTTTCGCCTCTGCGGACGCGCGGATCGTCAGGGCTACCGGTAGACGTCCATATGAAGTCCGCCGACTGCTTTCGACGCTCGAAATGCTCGGAGACCGTGGTCACCACGACACGACTCCGACCACAACGTCCAATTCTGGCGAGCGCAACCCGGGCCGAGCACGGTAGCCACCCAGGCAGGAAGCCGTACCAGGAAGGCCCAGTCTGTCGAGGCCACCAGATCGAAAGACCGGGACCACCAAGGCAGCAAGTCCTACCAGGAGGGCCGAGTCTGTCGAAGCCCACTCGGGCTCGGGCACCCTGGTTGGCAAGGGTTGCCGTCGGGCTCGGAGCCTCGCAACGCGGTTCCGCGACGAGACGCGAGCGAGCGAGGGTCGACGAGACGCAGCGCAAGAGGCCACCGCCCGGACAACGAACCGACCCGACAACTGCGCCCAAGGCCCCGACAAGCTCGGCCACCGTGGTTGAGTCCGCTCGCTGGCTCGGGGACCGTGGCTGGGTTCCCCCGACGGGCTCCGGGACCGTGGTCGGGTTCCTGCCACAGGTTCGGGAGCCGGTGGTGAGGTTCGTCGTCGGGCTCGGAGCCTCGCAACGCGGTTCCGCGAGGAGACGCGAGCGAGCGAGCGTCGACGAGACGCAGCGCCAGAGGCCACCGATCCGACGATGAACCGACCCTGTACGAGAAGCCCTCGACAAGCTCGAGCACCGTGCTTGCTTGCCCGCTCCGTCTGGGCTGCCGAGCAGCTGCCGGGCCGATCGGGGAGTTACGCCCAGGGCCTCGACAAGCTCGGCCGACGTGGCTGAGTTCCTCGACAGCCTCGACCATCGCGTGGTCGGGTTCCCTTAGCAGGCCCGAGGCCGCACGGGGACTGCTTCAGACCCCTCGGAAGCATCGCCGACTTGGTTGATTCCCTCTACAAGCCCAGGGGACTTGATTGGCAAGGGACGTCGTCGGGCTCGGAGCCTTGCGGCGCGGTTCCGCGAGGAGACGCGAGCGAGCGAGCGTCGACGAGACGCAGCGCCAGAGGCTGCCGACCCGACGTCGACCCAACCCGGGTCACTGCGCCCGGGGGCTCGACAAGCACGGCCACCGTGGTTGCGTACCCTCGACAAGCACGGCCACCGTGGTTGCGTACCCTCGACAAGCTCGGCCGCCGTGGCTGGGTCCGCTCGACTAACCCACCCCGTGTTTCACGTGAAACAGGAATTCGTGGACGGCCCGGCGATCACCACAACGGCCCAGAGCGGCACTCAGCGGACTGGCTTGATCACCAGCGCCTTGGTTACCTCGGCCTCGGGGTGCGCCCTCACCTGGAAGACCTCGGCTTCGAGCCGACTGGCCTCCAGCCGACGGGAGGCGTCGATGATCTCCTGGTCCACCGAATCCCCCTTCAAGGCCACCAATCGCCCATGCGGATAGAACAGGGGGGTGCACCAGCCCAGGAGTTTCTGGACATTGGCCACGGCGCGGCAGGTCACCACGTCGAAGGTCTGGTCGCAGTCCTCGGCTCGTCCTCGCTGGACCGTCACGTGCTCCGCCAGCCCGAGCTCGTCCACGGTCTCGCCCAAGAAGTTGAACCGACGCAGCAGGGGTTCCAGCAGGGTGATCTGCAGATCGGGTCGAAGGATGGCCAGCGGAATGCCGGGCAGACCGGCGCCGCTACCGACGTCCACAACTGTGCTGCCTTCCGGGATGAGGTCCGCCAAGGCCGCGGAATTCAGGATGTGCCGGTCCCACAACCGGTCCTTCTCCCGGGGACCCATCAGCCCCCAGTCAATACCCTTCGTCGCCAAAATGTCGACATATCGATTAATCGTTTTGAAGGCTTCTCCATAGACCGCCTGCGCCTGCCGAATGGGATCCATGCCGCTCCTCCGATGTGGTTGCCCGCCCAGCCTACCGGCGGCACCTACTGCCCCAGCCCTGCAGGCATCAGAAGGCTCGACCCATCCGTCTGCCTCGGCCCCGGGCCCCGCCCTGGCGCACGGCACGGGCGGTCTTCTGACTTCACATCATGCGCGGGACCTCCACTACAGCCACATCCGGACAGGACCAGACCAGCCCCGGCAGGCCTTCTGGTCCACCACCGGCCGTCAACCGAAACCACGTCACGCCCAGTTCCACGTGAAACGACCGGTTGTGCTTTCCTCGTCGACTGACATGCTGTGAGGACGCCGACTAGGAGAGGTCATGACGACGGGTCTCGACGCGCTGAGCTGGCCGCGCACCACCGCACGCCTGACGATTCGACCTGCCACCCCCTCGGATGGCGAAGCCGTCTGGACCTGGCGAACCCAGCCGGGGATGAGCACCTGGCTGACCAGCATTCCCCGGGATCGGGAGAACTACCTTCGTCGTTGGGCAACCGGCTGTCGCTCTGGGTGGTGGCCGAAGACAGCGTCGGCCGGATGGTGGGGCTCGGCAAGGTGGCGCCGGAGACGGCGTGGGCGCAGGACGAGGTGCGGATCCGCGCGGCGGGAGCCCAGGCTGAGATTGGCTGGCTGATCGCCCCCGACCAGCAGGGCCGGGGGCTGGGCACCGAGCTGGCCGCCGCGCTGCTGGAGATCGCCTTCGACGCCGACTACCGCCGGGTGACCGCCTACTGTTTCGCCGCCAACGAGCCCTCCTGGCGCATCATGGAACGGATCGGGATGCGACGCGAGGGCACCTTCCGCCAGGACTCCCTGCACCGTTCGGGGGAGTGGCTGGACTCCTACGCCTATGCCCTGCTGGCCAGCGAACGCTGACGGCCGCGCCTGCCCTGCCGGGACCCCACGACGCCCTGCCGCAGGGCAGCCCGGAGCACGGTGCCTGGGGCATGACAAGGGCCCGACGGATGCTCCGCCGGGCCCTTGGGATGATCCCGGGTGGGTTGGTTTCGGGGTGGCCGCTCAGCCGGCGGGCAGCACCACCACGCGTCGCTTGGGCTCCACGCCCTCGGACTCGCTGACCAGCCCGGCCTCGGCCACCGCGTCGTGCACGATCTTGCGCTCGAAGGGGTTCATCGGCGCCAGCCGCACGGCCTCCCCGGAGGTCTTCACCTCGGCAATGGCGTCGTGCGCCAGCACCTGCAGCTCCTTGCGGCGGCGCTCACGGTGCCCGGCGATGTCCAGCATCAGCCGGCTCCGGTGGCCCGTCTCGGTCATCACGGCCAGCCGGGAGAGCTCCTGCAGGGCGTCCAGCACCTCGCCGTTCTTGCCCACCAGGATCTCGGTGTCGGTCACGATCGAGACGTGGGCCCGGCCGCCCTCGGAGTAGGTGTCGATGTCGCCATCCAGATCGGCGATGTCCAGCAGCTCCTCCAGGTAGTCCGCGGCGATGTCGCCCTCGGCGTCCAGCGGATCGTCCGACTCCTCGTCGTCCTCAGCGTCGGCATCGTCCTCGGCCTGATCGTCTTCGTCGTCGTCCTCCGACGCCGGCGTGGAGGCGGGGGACAGGATCTCGGCGTCCTTGGCCAGCTCCTCGGCGGTGACGTCTTCCGCGGTCTGGCGGGCCGGGGCCTGCTCCTGTTCGGCCACGGCAGCTTCGTCGGTGACCTCGGCTGGCACCTCGGGGGTGCTGAGCTGTTCGCTCATGGTGTTCTCCTAGGGATGGGGTGGTGCGCCCGGCGGCTGGGTTGCCGGCCCGCACCGTGAAAACAGGGGAGTGGGCGGGCCCTACTTCTTCTTCTTGCGGGCCTGGCGCGGCTGGCGGGCAGGCTGCTGACGCTGCACCACCTGCTGGCCGCCGTCGGCGGTGCGGCGCACGGTCTGCCGGGTGACCCCCTGCCGCGCGACGGTGGGCTTGGCGCCCTCCTCGTTGGCCGCAGGGGTGGCGACGGTGGCGGGAACGCGGTTGCGCTGCCGCTTGGCCCGACGCTCGGCCTCGATCTTGACCGGATCCTTGCCCTTGGCCCGCATCCGCTCCTGCCAGTCGATGTAGGCAGGGGTACCGGGCGTCGGGTTGTTGTGGATCAGGATGTACTGCTGGGCCAGGGTCCACAGGTTGGTGGTCATCCAGTAGACCAGCACGCCGATCGGGATGTAGAGACCCGAGAACAGGTACATGATCGGGAACATGTAGAGCATCATCTTCTGCTGCTGCGCCATCGGGCCGACGAGGGCTTCCGGTGGCATGTTGCGCACCATCAGCTCCTTCTGCTGGATGAACAGCACGGCGGTCATCAGCACGATCAGGGTCATCGCCATGATCTGGTTGGCGCCGAAGCCGTGGTCCAGCGGCAGGAAGCGGCCGGCCAGCTGGGCCTTGAGGAAGGTGGCGTGCTGCAGCGAGGTCATCAGCTCCGGGTTCTCCCGGAAGAAGGTGCCGCGGGGGATACCGCGCGAGGCGCCGTCGAGCACCCGGAACAGGGCCAGGAAGATCGGCATCTGCAGCAGTGCCGGCAGGCAGGAGGCGGCGGGGTTGACACCCTCCTCCCGGTACAGCTTCATGGTCTCCTGACCAAGCCGCTCGCGATCACTGCCGTACTTCTCCTGGAGTGCGCGCACCTTGGGCTGGATCAGCTGCATGTCCCGCGCGGAGTTGATCTGCTTGACGAACAGCGGGATCAGCAGGGTACGGATCACGATCACCAGCGTGACGATGGACAGCACCCAGGTCAGGCCGGTGTCCGCACCGAACAGTGGGGACCACAGCTTGTGGGCCAGGACGATCAGGCCGGACACGGCCCAGTAGATGGGCTGCATGACCGCGTGGGCAAAGCCCATGAACGCGCTCTTCAGCCCGAAGAACAGCAGCACTTCGTGGAGTGGAGCCATCAGATTTCACCTCGGGTGTTGTGGGAAGGATCCGTCGCCGCGCAATGAGCCGGGACGACGACGGAGGAGATCTTGGGTGCGTCGGCGGCCTGTTCGGCCAGCCAGGCCGCATGCTCGGGGGTTCCGGGTACCGGGTCATAACCACCGGGGGACCACGGATTGCAACGCAGGATCCGCCAGACGGTCAGCAGACTCCCCATCAGGGCCCCGCGGGTCTGCAGGGCGCGCAGGCCATAGGCCGAGCAGGAGGGGTGGTACTTGCAGACATTGCCGTACAGGGGGGAGATCAGGGCACGCCAGAGCCGCACGAAGGCGATCAGCGGGTACTTCACGGCATGCCCTCCGGGTTGGCGTCCTTGCCATTGTCCCCCGTGGCGACGCCGGGCTCCACGCCCAAGCGGGCCAGACACTTGGCCCAGGCCTGGGCCAGGTCCTCGGCCAGCCGATCGGGGCTGGTGGCGGCGGCGGGCAGGGCCCGGACCACCACCCGCACGTCGGGCGAGGTGGCCAGCAGGGGAAGCACAAGATGCCGTAGGCGACGCTTCACCCGGTTGCGGGTGACGGCATTGCCTACGGCCTTGGACACAACAAAGCCCACCCGGGAAGGGGGGCTGTTGGTGCGGTGTGCGTGCACGACGAGAGTGGGTCTCGCCGCCCGGACCCCGCCACGCATGGTCTGGCGGAATTCGGATGCATGACGCATCCGGGTCTGGGCGGGGAGCACCCGAACTCGTCAGGCAGACAGCTCGGCGCGACCCTTGCGGCGACGAGCCGCCAGGATGGCGCGACCGGCGCGGGTGCTCATCCGGGCGCGGAAGCCATGGGTGCGGCTGCGGCGACGGTTGCTGGGCTGGAAAGTACGCTTGCTCACGGGGATTACTCCCTTTTGTCTTCGAAGGCGGAACCCGGAACGGACAGACACCTTGCGGGGTCCATTCCGGCACGGGGAAGTGCGTCGCCGACTGCCAGCGACTGGTCAACGATACGGGTTTTGACACCCGCGGGGCAAACCGGCCTGCCCAGCCCGGCCAGCGACGGGAGAACTACAACCATGTAGTCCAGCCGACACGCCGTCGGCACCCAAACAAATCCCAGGGCCCAGCTTGCCCACTTCGTCGGCCCGGAAGTATCGTCTACGGTCTGAGCCATTGAGTTGTCCACAGGCCCGGGACGCGTCTGGGAGTGTCGACGGGGGACCCCCGCCCACAGCCTGTGGAAAACTATGTGGATACTTGTCAGCACAGCAGTTGGTAAGCGCAGCAGTTGGTCAAGACAGCATTCCCTGCAGGGGAATCACGGGCACCTCGTACCCGCCACGAGGACGCACTGCCCGATCGCCGCGGTGGAGTGATGGGTGTGTCAGTGAGCAATCCGGCAGAGCACAGGGCGCCCGTGGACCCTGCCGCCCAGCTGACCAAGGCGTGGAAGCACATCCAGACCAGCGCCCAGGGCCCCAACAAGGCCTGGCTGAAGAACACCCGCCCGCTGACCATGCACGAGTCCACCGTGATGATCGCGGTGCCCAATGAGTTCACCCGGGAACGGATCGAGACCCGGATGCGGGTGCAGATCGAGGAAGCGCTGTCCGACTTCTTCCACCGGCAGATGCGGCTGGCCATCACCGTCGAACCCGACCTGGAGCTGAGCCTGGAGGTGCCGGAGCGCGACGAGGATCCCGAGGAGCTGGATCCGGAGCCGGCCCAGTTCATCCCCAAGCCGGACCAGGAACGTCCCCGGCCCGGCGCCGCCCCCGCCACGGCCAGCCCCTCGGCCGATCTGGACCGGTTGAACCCGAAGTACACCTTCGAAACCTTCGTGATCGGCTCCTCCAACCGATTCGCCCACGCCGCGGCCGCCGCCGTCGCGGAGGCCCCGGGCAAGAGCTACAACCCGCTGATGATCTACGGCGAGTCCGGGCTGGGCAAGACCCACCTGCTGCACGCCATCGGTCACTATGTGCACAACTACTACGACCGGGTCCGGGTGAAGTACGTCAGCACCGAGGAGCTGACCAATGACTTCATCAACGCCATCAGCGACAACCGCACCGCGCAGTTCCGCCGCACCTATCGCGACGTCGACGTCCTGCTGATCGACGACATCCAGTTCCTGGAGTCCAAGATCCAGACGCAGGAGGAGTTCTTCCACACCTTCAACACGCTGCACAATGCGCAGAAGCAGATCGTGATGACCTCCGACCGGCCGCCCAAGTTGTTGGAGGCCCTCGAACCCCGGCTGCGCAGCCGCTTCGAGTGGGGCCTGATCACCGACATCCAGCCGCCGGACCTGGAGACCAGGATCGCCATCCTGAAGCGGATGGCGGCCACCCAGAACCTGACCGCCGGGCCGGAGGTGCTGGAGTTCATCGCGTCGCGCATCCAGACCAACATCCGCGAGCTGGAGGGTGCCCTGATCCGGGTCACCGCCTTCGCCAGCCTGCAGCGCCAGGAGGTCGACCTGGAGCTGGCGCAGATCGTGCTCAAGGACCTGATCCCGGAGGGGACCGAGGCCGAGGTCACGCCGCAGCTGATCATGAACGAGACGGCCGCCTACTTCGGCATCACCATGGAGGAGCTCACCGGCGCCTCCCGGACCCACGTCCTGGTCACCGCCCGCCAGATCGCGATGTACCTCTGCCGGGAACTGACCGACATGAGCCTGCCCAAGATCGGCCAGCTCTTCGGTGGCAAGGATCACACGACGGTGATGCACGCGGACCGCAAGATCCGCGAACTGCTCCGGGAGCGTCGCAGCGTCTTCAACCAGGTGACCGAGCTCACCAACCGGATCAAGCAGCAGGGTCAGTAACTCACGGGGTCGCTTCGGCTTCGCCTACGCTCACTGCCCGTGAGCTGGGACCACCCCTCGACGCGCTCGGGGACCGTGGCTGGTCAGGCCCCACGTCACCACGGTGGCCGAGCCTGTCGAGGCCCAGGCTTGTCGAGGCCTTGGCTTGTCCTGACAGGAGGGACGGCTCAGCCCTGGGCCTGCTCGGCCTCCAGCGTCGCCAGCGGCTTGACCAGGATGGCGTCCAGGTAGGTGCTCACGTCGGCCACCATGTCCACCCCGCGCTCGTCGTAGAGCCACTGCACCTGCAGGCCGTCCATCAGCGCAATCAGGCTGCGGGCAGCACTGGCGGGCGAGACCTCAGGGCGCAGCAGGCCCTCGTTGGCCAGCGCCTGGAAGAGGGCGGTGTTGCTGTCCGCCAGCATCTCGTAGCGCAGCGTGAAGTAGGTGTGCGCCGGGTGACCCGGGTCGGTCGCCTCGGCGGACAGCGTGCTGAACAGTTCGACGATGCCGTGCCGCTGGGAATTGTGCTCGACGATGTTCACCATCGCCCGCAGCTTCTCCACCGGGGTGGAGTCGGCATCCTTGGTGTGAAAACGGGCGCCGTCGTCCTCGTCGCGCCGGGCGAGCACCTCCAGCAGCAGTTCCTCCTTGGAGTGGAAGTGGTACAGCAGCCCGGGGTGGGTGATCCCCACCTTGGCCGCGATGTCCCGCAGGGAGGTCCCGCGGTAACCCACCTCGCCGAAGAGCTGGATGGCCGTCTCGATGATCTGGGCGCGACGCCGATCACCCTTCGGGCTGGGCTCGTGCTGGTCGGTTCCGCTCACGGGTCTCACTCTCTCCCGTCGCCCCGGTGGCGACGTCTGCACTGGCCAGTATCGTGCGTGGACGGTTCGCGGGCCAATGCCCCGTCTCACGGCCCCACCCGGGCCCGATTCCCGTCGCCCGCCTTGTGCACAATCCACAGCAAGCCTGTGGACAACTGTGGAAAAGTTCACTGCTCGCTGTGTGCGAGTGGTGGATGGGCAGAGTCGGGTAGCCCCTCGATCCACACGCCGCACCCGCTGTTCCGCCGCCCGTCCACATCCCCAAAGGACAAAGAATCGGAGGATGACAAGCACAAACGGTGGTTTTCCACAGCTTCCACAGAAGTGATGACGATGATGAAGTTCTACATATCTCCACGATCTTCAAAGTCAGCCCCCAGCCAACCTGTGCACAACGGCGGGCAAACCACACGTGAACGCTCCCGGGTGCGTCCCGGATCCAACCCTGAGTACCCCCAACGGGGGCATCGGGCTCAATAGGGTGGTGGCTGGACCGACAGGAGCAGCAGACATGACCACACCGCAGCCCGCCAACCCCAACCCCACCACTGCCGAGGTGGCCGCCAGCGCCCGCGGCCTGACCAAACACTATGGCCAGGGCGATGCCCAGGTGATCGCGCTGGCTGGCGTCGACGTCGACTTCCGTCGTGGCGAGTTCACCGCGGTGATGGGCCCCTCGGGTTCCGGCAAGTCGACGCTGATGCACTGCGCCGCCGGGCTGGACGTACCCACTTCCGGGGAGGTGATGGTGGGCGAGACCGCCATCGGCAGGCTGAAGGACAAGGAGCTCACCCAGCTGCGCCGGGACCGGGTGGGGTTCATCTTCCAGGCCTTCAACCTGGTGCCGACGCTGACCGCCGAGGAGAACATCCTGCTGCCGCTGGCCATCGCCGGCCGCCAACCCGACCCGGACTGGTACCGCCGGATCATCGACACCGTCGGCCTGGGTGATCGGCTGGGTCACAAGCCGTCGGAGCTGTCCGGTGGGCAGCAGCAGCGGGTGGCCTGCGCCCGGGCCCTGGTGGGCAAGCCGGAGATCATTTTCGCCGACGAACCCACCGGCAACCTGGACTCGCGCTCCTCCGCCGAGGTGCTGGCCTTCCTGCGGCAGAGCGTCGACGACTTCGGCCAGACCATCGTGATGGTCACGCACGACCCGGTGGCCGCCAGCTACGCGGACCGGGCGCTTTTCCTAGCCGACGGCCGGATCGTCGGTGATGTCTTGGACCCCACCCGGGAATCGGTGCTGGACCAGATGGCCCGGCTGGATCCGCGCTTCCTGGACGAGGACGCCGCCGCGGACCAGGCCGCGAACCGACGCGATGCCGCACCGTCCGGGACCACCCTTGCTGCTGAGAACTCCGCGGCTGACAACTCCCCTGCTGCGGGTGCCGCACTGGTCCGGCCGCGGCGCGCGGCGGAGGGCTGAGATGTACAAGGCCTCCTTCAAGTCGCTGCTGGCGCGCAAGCTGCGCCTGCTGATGAGCGCGGTGGCGATCATGCTGGGTGTCGCCTTCGTGGCCGGCACCCTGATCTTCACCGGGATGCTGAAGTCCACCTTCGACGACATCATGCGCGGCACCGTCGCAGACGTGAACGTGGTGGTCAAGGGCACCTATGACCCGCAGTCCATGGACATGTCCCAGGTGAGCAGCACGGCCATGGTGCTCACCCCGGCGGACCTGGAGAAGATCCGCGCCGTGCCCGGGGTGCAGCAGGCCGAGGGCGTGGTCTCCATGACCGAGGTCTTCCCGATCGGCTCCGACGGCAAGGTGCTCAATGTCGGCGGGGCCCCGGGGATCGCGTCCAACTGGTTGACCGCCCCGGCCCTGGGCAACACCCCCGGGGTGACCCTGAAGGAGGGCCGGGAACCGCGCACCACCGACGAGGTGGTGGTGGACCCCAAGACCTTGGAGCGCTCCGGGTACCGGATCGGTGACCGGATGAAGTTCGTCAGCTCCGCGGCCGGCAGCTTCACCAAGACCATCGTCGGCACCGCCTCCTGGGGTAGCGGCGGCAGCGCCGGCGCGATGTACTCCTTCTTCACCGACGCCGAGGCGCAGCGGCTCTTCCTGGGGGGCAAGAAGGTCTTCCAGACCGGTTGGGTCAGTCTGGAGCCGGGTAAGGACCCCGTCGCGATGAGCGCGGAGGTGGGCACGGTGGTGCCCCAGGGTTATGAGGCGGTCGACGGGCAGAAGGCGGCCGACGCCACCGCGTCGGTGGTCAACCAGGGGCTGAGCTTCATCGACACCTTCCTGCTGGTCTTCGCCGCCATTGCCCTGGTGGTGGCCAGCTTCCTGATCGTCAACACCTTCTCCATCCTGGTGGCGCAACGCAGCCGGGAGCTGGCGCTCTTCCGGGCGATGGGCGCCAGCCGCGGGCAGGTGCGCAACACCGTGCTGCTCGAGGCGCTGGTGATCGGACTGGTGGGCGCCACCATCGGCCTGTTCGTGGGCTGGCTGCTGGCCATCGGGATCGTCCAGCTCTTCGGCCAGATGGGGATGGACTTCGGCGGCAAGGTCCCCCGCCCCGGTTGGAATGCCATCCTGGCCTCCTACCTGATCGGCACCCTGGTCACCCTGGTGGCGGCCTGGATGCCGGCCCGGGCCGCCAGCAAGGTGCCGCCGGTGACCGCCATGACCGGTGCCCTGAGCAATACCGACAAGGGTCTGGGACGACGGATCTGGTTCGGCGTTGCGCTGGGGCTGGCCGGTGCCCTGGCGATGGTGAGCGGGCTGTGGTGGCTGGACGACGACCGGGCCCTGGTGGTTGGTGTCGGTGCCGCCGCGGTGCTGCTGGGCGTGGCCGCCGCCAGCCCGTGGATGGGCCGGCCGGTGACCTGGCTGCTGGGCAGGGCCTACCGCTCCGCCTTCGGCGAGGTGGGCAAGCTGGCCGAACTCAATGCCACCCGCCAGCCGCGCCGCACCGCCGCCACCGCGTCGGCCCTGATGCTCTCCCTGGCCCTGGTCAGTGCGCTGTCCGTGCTGGGCAGTTCCGCGTCGAGTTCCTTGCGCACCGCGATCAGCGAGGGCCTGCGCGGGGACCTGATGGTGGAGTCGGCCACCTTCGGCAACTTCCCGCACTCGATCGCCGAGCAGACGCAGAAGATCGACGGCGTGCAGAAGGTCAACATCCTGCGAGGCGGGATGGTGATCCGCGACGGCCAACGCACCTGGCTGGCGGTGCAGGACCCGGCCAGCTTCAACCGGATGCTGGCCCAGGAACTGGTGGCCGGCCGTCAGGCCACCGGGATGAACGAGACCGTGCTGAATCGGGATGCCGCCGAGGAGTGGGGCAAGAAGGTGGGGGACGTGGTCACCGTGATCGGCGGGGACCGCAAGCCCACTCCCCTGAAGGTGGTGGGGCTGTTCACCGATGCCGAGGGTGGCAGTATGGGCAACCTGGTGGTCAACCAGAAGACGGGAGCGAAGTTCGTGCCGCCCAACCAGGACCAGCTGCTGAGCGTGGAACTTGCGCCGGGCGCGGATCTCAAGCGGGTGCACGGCGAGATGGACAAGTTCACCGACGAGTTGCCGATGGTGCGGGTGATGGACGCCCAGGAATTGATCGAGAACCGCTCCAGCCAGGTGAACCAGCTGCTGAACGTGATCTACGGCCTGCTGGGCCTGGCGGTGGTGATCTCCATCCTGGGCATCGTCAACACCCTGGGCCTGTCGGTGGTGGAGCGTACCCGGGAGATCGGCCTGCTGCGGGCCATCGCCCTGACCCGCGGGCAGTTGCGCGCCATGATCACCCTGGAGTCCGTCGTGATTGCCCTGCTGGGCTCCATCCTGGGGATCAGTCTGGGCGTGGTCTTCGGCGCCGCACTGCAGCGGGTACTGGCAGACAGCGGCCTGAGCACCCTGGCCATCCCGTGGGGGCGTTTGCTGCTCTTCCTGGCGGTGGCCGCCCTGGTGGGTGTGCTGGCGGCGGTCTGGCCGGCCCGACGGGCCGCGCGACTGAACGTGCTGGACGCCATTGCCCAGGAGTGAGCGTCATCGCCCAGGAGTGAGCGTCGCGACGGCCCTGGCCGTGTGAACCTCACGCTGGGCTGGAGGGTTGCCCCGGTCAGTGGCTCGCGCCGGTGCGCGTCGGGCCCGGCTTGGATATGATGCCAGCGCCGCACTGCACCCGTCGCGTTGGCGCCAAAGGGGCCAGCCACACGGGTTTTGCGGGCATCAGAACCAGAACCGAAGGGGACGCCGTGAAGATTCGCCTGGAACGCGATGTGATGGCCGAGGCGGTGGCCTGGGCTGCCCGCAGCCTGCCGAGCCGCCCGAGCGTCCCGATCCTGGCCGGCCTGCTGGTCAAGGCCACCCCCGACGGCGTCACCATGTCTAGCTTCGACTACGAGACGTCGGCCCAGATCAACATCCACGCCCAGGTGGACGAGCCGGGCGAGGCTCTGGTCTCCGGCCGGCTGCTGGCCGACATCGCCCGCAGCCTGCCCAACAAGCCCGTCGAGCTGACGGCCGACCAGTCCCGGGTGGAACTGGTCTGCGGCTCGGCCCGGTTCACGCTGCAGACGCTGCCCGTCGATGACTACCCCAACCTGCCGGAGATGCCCGCCGCCACCGGCACCGTGGCCAGCGAGGACTTCTCCAAGGCCGTCGGCCAGGTGGTCGTCGCCGCCGGCCGCGACGAGCTGCTGCCGGTCTTCACCGGTGTCCGGGTGGAGATCGAGGGCGAGACCCTCTCCCTGCTGGCCACCGACCGCTACCGGATGGCCCTCAAGGAGCTCACGTGGCGGCCCGCCGATTCCCAGGCCTCCGGCGCCGCGCTGGTGCCCGCCAAGGTGCTCAGCGAGACTGCCAAGAGCATGGTCTCCGGCGAGAACGTCACCATGAGCCTGTCCAATGCCTCGGCCGGCGACGGCCTGATCGGCTTCGAGGGCGAGGGTTCCGGCGGCACCCGCCAGATCACCACCCGCCTGCTGGACGGCGAATTCCCCAAGGTGCGGCACCTGATGAATGTGCAGGCCGCCCTGTCCGTGCGGGTCAACACCGCGGAGTTGATCAGCTCCGTGAAGCGCGTCGCCCTGGTGGCGGAGCGCAACACCCCGCTGCGGATGATGATCGGCGACGGCCAGGTGGCCCTGGAGGCCGCCACCGGTGACCAGGCCCAGGCCTCGGAGGCGATCGAGGCCGTGGTGGAGAACCACGTCGGCGGCGACGCCCCGATCACCGCGGCCGGCTTCAACCCGCACTACCTCTCCGACGCCCTGAACGCGCTGGACACCCCCTATGTGCACTTCGCCTTCACCGCGCCCGGCAAGCCCTGCCTGGTCACGGGCCTGGCGGACCTGGACTCCGACCCGTTGCCGGACTACAAGCACGTGATCATGCTGATGCGCCTGCCCAACTGATCCGGCCGACGTTGACCTGCTGAGGGGCACCCCATCGCTGGGGTGCCCCTCGGGTCATGTCCCGCCCTGGTGATGTCCCGCGCGGGCCCGGGCATTGAGGCCCTCTGTCCCGGACCTCCTGGCCCGGCGCCTGGGGACGGCTGGCCGCGTCCGCCCGAATCTGTCCGGCGGGGGTTCCGCTGGCTTGCCCTCGTCGGTATGGTGTGAAAAAGATCACACACCCTTCACCGACGATGGGAATCAGATGAGCGTCTACCCCCAGCCAGGATCCAGCGACTCCACGATCACGGTGGCCGAGAAGTACGGCCACTGGATCAACAACGAGTGGGTCGACCCCGTCAAGGGCGAGTACTTCGAGAATGTCACCCCGGTCACCGGCCAGGTCTTCACCCGGGTTGCCCGCGGCACCGCCGAGGACATCGAGAAGGCGCTGGACGCCGCGCACGCCGCGGCCCCGGCCTGGGGCAAGACCTCCAACACCGAGCGCTCCAACATCCTGTTGAAGATCGCCGACCGGATGGAGGAGCACCTGGAGGAGATCGCCGTCGCGGAGACCTGGGACAACGGCAAGGCCGTCCGGGAGACCCTGAACGCGGACATCCCGCTGGCCGTCGACCACTTCCGCTACTTCGCCGGCTGCCTGCGTGCCCAGGAGGGCGCGATCAGCCAGATCGACTCGGAGACCGTCGCCTACCACTTCCACGAGCCGCTGGGCGTGGTGGGCCAGATCATCCCGTGGAACTTCCCGATCCTGATGGCGGTCTGGAAGCTCGCCCCGGCGCTGGCCGCCGGCAATGCCGTCGTGCTCAAGCCGGCCGAGCAGACCCCGTGGAGCATCCTCAAGCTGTTCGAGATCATCGGTGACCTGCTGCCCCCGGGCGTGGTGAACATCGTCAACGGTTTCGGCGTCGAGGCCGGCAAGCCGCTGGCCAGCAACCCGCGGATCGCCAAGATCGCCTTCACCGGTGAGACCACCACCGGCCGGCTGATCATGCAGTACGCCAGCCAGAACATCATCCCGGTCACCCTGGAGCTGGGCGGCAAGAGCCCCAACATCTTCTTCTCCGACGTCGCGGAGGAGCAGGACGCCTTCTACGACAAGGCGCTGGAGGGCTTCGCGATGTTCGCGCTGAACCAGGGCGAGGTGTGCACCTGCCCCAGCCGTGCGCTGGTGCAGAAGAGCATGTACGAGTCCTTCGTCGCCGACGGCATCAAGCGCGTCGAGGCGATTGTGCAGGGCAATCCGCTGGACACCGACACCATGATGGGTGCCCAGGCCAGCAATGACCAGTTCGAGAAGATCATGAGCTATCTCAAGATCGGCCGCGACGAGGGCGCCAAGATCCTCACCGGCGGCGACAAGGCTGATCTTGGTGGAGACCTGGCCGGCGGCTTCTACGTGCAGCCGACCATCTTCGAGGGCAACAACTCGATGCGGATCTTCCAGGAGGAGATCTTCGGCCCCGTGGTGGCGCTGACCAGCTTCGAGGACGAGGCCGAGGCGATGCAGATTGCCAACGACACCATCTACGGCCTGGGTGCCGGCCTGTGGACCCGCCACATGCACAAGGCCTACCACATCGGCCGCGCCATCCAGGCCGGCCGGGTGTGGACCAACTGCTACCACCACTACCCCGCGCACGCGGCCTTCGGTGGCTACAAGCAGTCCGGCATCGGCCGGGAGAACCACAAGATGATGTTGGACCACTACCAGCAGACCAAGAACCTGTTGGTCAGCTACAGCCCGGACAAGCTGGGCTTCTTCTGAGCCGACGACCATGACGACGCACAAGTCCTCTGGAGGCGGAAAGCTGAACATGGCCACGGCGGCCGAACCCGTCGGGGCCCCACCGTCTGCCCAGGGTGACGTGTGCTCGTCGACGTCCCAGGCCTGGTGGCAGGAACTGCCACAACCCACAACGTCCCGGGTGGGGCTCACCCGGGCGGCCGCAGAAGTGCTCGTCCGGCTGGTGGAGAAACATGGTCCGGTCATGTTCCACCAGTCGGGCGGGTGCTGTGACGGCTCCGCGCCGATGTGTTATCCACAGGGCGACTTCCTGACTGGGGACAGCGACGTCCTGCTGGGCAGGCTGGCGGTCCCCGGGCTGGATCCCGAAGCCCAGCCGGAGGGTGTGGAGGTGTGGATCTCCCGGGCCCAGTTCCAGGGCTGGCAGCACACCCACCTGACCATCGACGCGGTTCCGGGGCGGGGCGCCGGCTTCAGCCTGGAGAGCCCCGAAGGAGTGCGCTTTCTCACCCGCTCCCGGCTGTTGACCGAGCAGGAGCGCCAGGTCCCGGTGGACTGACCACACAGGCGTCGCTCAGAACAGATGCCGGACGGGGGTCCGACGCAACTATTGCGTTGCCCTCATGAGATGCATCTGTTCTCAGCAGGGCCGCCAAGCAGGGCCCCGGCGATGACGCTGTGGGCGGACGGCTCCGGCACCCACAAAGCGCCCCAATGTCCCTAGGCTGGGGTACGAACCGGTGTACACCGAGGACTTCTTCGAGAGGAAGCAGCATGCAGATCGGACTCGTCGGCCTGGGCAAGATGGGCGGCAACATGCGGGAGCGGATCCGCAAGGGCGGGCACACCGTCATCGGCTACGACGTGAACCCCGAGGTCAGCGACGTCGCGAGCCTGGAGGAGATGCTGGCCCAGCTCACCGAGGGCCCCAAGGTGGTCTGGGTGATGCTACCCATCAAGTTCGTCGACGAGACCATCACCAAGCTGGCCGACATGCTCAGCCCCGGCGACATCATCATCGACGGCGGCAACTCCAAGTGGACCAATGACAAGCGCCACGCCGAGCAGCTCAAGGCCAAGGGCATCGGTTTCCTGGACTGTGGCGTCTCCGGTGGCATCTGGGGCCTGGAGTACGGCTACGCGCTGATGGTGGGTGGCGAGGCTGCCGACGTCGCCACGGTGCAGCCCATCTTCGATGCCCTCAAGCCGGAAGGCGGGTACGGCTTCGTGCACGCCGGCGCACACGGTGCCGGGCACTTCGCCAAGATGGTGCACAACGGCATTGAGTACGCCCTGATGCAGGCCTATGCCGAGGGCTGGGAGCTGCTGGAGAAGGCCGACGAGGTGACCGACGTCCCGGCGATCTTCGAGTCCTGGAAGGAGGGCACGGTGATCCGTTCCTGGCTGCTGGACCTGACCGTCGACGCCCTCAAGAAGGACCCCCATCTGGACAAGATCGACGACATTGCGGAGGACTCCGGCGAGGGCCGGTGGACCGTGAATGCGGCTGTTGATCTTGGTGTTCCGGTGCCCACCATCGCGGCCAGCCTCTTTGCGCGCTTCGTCAGCCAGCAGGAGGACAAGCCGGCCATGAAGATGATCGCCGCCATGCGCAATGAGTTCGGCGGGCATGCCGTCGTCGCCGCGCCGCAGCCCGGTGAGGTGCCGGCAGAGCAGCCGATGGCGGCCGGCGAGAGCGGCAACCCGAAGGGGTCGCTGAACCCGATCAAGCCCGGGAACTAGACGCGTCAAGAGAGAAGTGGGGGGGGGGGGGGGGGGGGGGGGGGGGGGGGGGGGGGGGAGGGGGGGGGGGGGGGGGGGGGGGGGGGGGGGGGGGGG
>NZ_JBCDMW010000003.1:0-48724 GCF_038433155.1 Luteococcus sp. H101 | reverse complement strand
AGGGGGAAGGGGAGAGTGGGGTACCCCCCCCCTCTTTCCCTCCCCCCCCCCCCCCCACTTCTCTTCGGGGCCAGAGGGCCGTTCCACGTGGAACGATCTTGGATTCAGGGCTCCACCAGGCCCACCCGGATGGCATAGCGGGTGAGCTCGGTGCGGTCCCGCATCCCCAGCTTGGCCAGCACATTCTCCCGGTGTCGCTCGACGGTCTTGATGCTGATCACCAGCAAGTCGGCAATCTCGGCCGACGAGTGACCCTCGGCGATCAGCTTCACCACTTGGTCCTCACGCGGGGTGAGCAGGGCCGGCTTGACCGCCTCGCCGCGGTCCAGCCGGTCCAGGTAGTCGCGCAGCAGCCGGGACTCGACGCCCGGGTAGAGGTAGGAGCGGCCGGCCAGGGCGGCGCGGCAGGCGTCGACCAGGTCCCGGTCGGCCACCGACTTGAGCACATAGCCGGCGGCCCCGACGGCCAGCGACTCGAAGAAGTACTGCTCGTTGTCATGCATGGAGAGAATCAGCATCGGCAGCTCGGGGCGGCGACGGGAGATCTCCCGGGCCGCCTGGAGGCCGGTCATCCGGGGCATGGCGACGTCCAGCACCGCCAGCTCCACCGACGGATCCAGGGCCGCCTGGATGGCCTCGGCCCCGTCGCCCGCCTCGGCCACCACCCGGAGATCGTCGTGCTGCTCCAGGATCAGCCGGACTCCTCGTCGGACCAGGGCATGGTCGTCGGCCAGCAGGATGCCGTGGGCCGGTGGGTTCATCGGGGTGCCTCCTGAGCTGACTCGAGGGGAATGGTCAGCCGCACCACGGTTCCGCCGTCGGCCGCCTCCTCGATGTCCAGCCGGCCGCCCACCAGCTGGGCGCGTTCGGTCATGCCGCTGATCCCGGAACCGGGCGTCGATCCGCCCAGGCCCACTCCGTCGTCGGCCACCGTCAGCACCACCGCGCCCAGTGTGGCGGCCAGTTCCAGCTGCACCGTGCGAGCGTGGGCGTGCCGCGCCACATTGGTCAGCGCCTCCTGGGCCACCCGGAAGATGACCAGCTCCTGGGAGTCGTCCAGCTGGGGCAGGTCCGGGGTCACCCGTCGCTCCACCCGGGTCTCGGAATGGGTGAACAGCTCGTTCCCCAGCGAGGCAAGGGCGCTGCGCAGACCGAGGTCCTCCAGCACGCCGGGGCGGAGCTGACGGGCCACCCGATGCACCTCGTCCAGGCCCAGCCGGGCCACCTCGCGCAGGTGTTGGGCCTGCTCGGCCAGCATCCGGGCCTGGCCCCTTACGTCCGCCGCGGGCTCGTCCGCCAGCCGGACGGCCCGGTTGGCCAAGACGTCGGCCTCCAGCACCAGCGCGGTCAACTCCTGGCCCAGCCCGTCGTGCAGGTCCTGGGCAATCCGGGAGCGCTCACTCTCCTGCGCGGCCAGGGCCGCGGCGGCCGAACGTCGCTGGGCGTCCTCGATCCGGCCGAGCAGACCGTTCACGGAGCGCGCCACATCGCGGGGCAGGCCCTCGGGCGGCTCCGGCACCCGCCCCAGCAGGTCGCTGGACTGGGCCCGGCCCAGGAAGGCCACCAGCTGGTCCAGCGGCCCCAGGACCCGGCGCAGCACCAGCACATTGGCCAGCAGCATCAGCGCGATCCCCAGCCCCAGCACCACCACCTCGGAGGCCAGCGGTTGGGCGGAGACGGTGGCTGGGGAGAAGGCCAGGGCGGCCGTGGCGACCCCCAGGATCAGCCCATTGGTGAGCATCACCCGCCACAGCAGGGAGCTTCCGGAGCGTCGCGCCATGTCTTCACCATGGCCAACAAGTCCCGGTGAGTCCAGCCCCGGGGGCCCACGGGCGGCAAAGATGGGGAATTGAGCCCATTCAGTTCTGCCGTCTCCCGGACCAAGATCGAATCAACACGACGGTTCGCCGAAGGGAGGGCTGAGATGCACTACGTGGTGATGGCGCTGCCGCTGGTGATGTTCCTGGTGGCACTCCTGCTCACCCGCTGGTTCGACGCTCGCACGCCGGACGCCGTCCGCTGGTGAACGAATTCATCCTGCCGCGGCCGCGGTCACGCCGGGGGTGGTGGCGGTCCAGCTGTCCACCCGCGCCGGACTGCCCAGCCTGCTGGTCTCCCTGGGCATCGGGCTGCTGATCGGTGAGGGCGGGCTCGGCCTGCGCTTCGACGACGCCAACCTGACCATGCTGTTGGGCACCCTGTGGTCTTCACCCTGATCCAGGGGCCGCTGCTCTCCCCGGTGGCCCGGCTCACCGGAGCGGCCCAGACCGGGCTGCCGCGGGAACTCAGCATCGAGTCCGCGCCGCTGGAACGGATGGATTCGGTGCTGATGCAGGTGGCGGTGCCGGCCGGTTCCCGGCTGGCGGGGATCCACGTCGATGACCTGCGGCTGCCGCCCGGGGTCCTGGTGCCGCTGCTGCATCGCGACGAGAGTGTGGACGTGCCCGACGGGGCCACCATCCTGCGGGCCGGGGACCTGCTGGTGCTCTCCCTGCCGCAGCGCCCAGGCCGCCACCGAGGCCCGGCTGGAGGAGCGGGGTCAGTGGGGGCGGCTGGGCGCCTGGCAGGCGGAGGCCAGCGGCCGAGAGCCCGCGATGGTGGCGACGGTAGATTGGAGCCCATGTTCGTCCACCAACTGAACCTCGTCGACTGGCGCTGCTATGGCACCGCCGACGTGGAGCTGGGGCCGGGCGTGACGATCTTCGTCGGGCAGAACGGGCAGGGCAAGACCAACCTCGTCGAGGCCGTGGAATACCTGTCCAGCATGAGCTCCCACCGGGTGAGTTCCGAGGCGCCGCTGGTGAAGGCCGGCCAGCCGCAGGCGATCGTCCGGGGGCGGGTGCAGGCCGCCAGCGATGACCCGCGCAAGCTGCTGCTGGAGATCGAGGTGAACCCCGGCAAGGCCAACCGGGCTCGGATCAACCGCAATGCCCTGTCCCGCGCCCGGGAGATCTGCGGGGTGCTGCGCACCGTCGTCTTCTCGCCCGAGGACCTGGCCATCGTCAAGGGTGATCCGAGCGACCGGCGGGCCTTCCTGGACCAGCTGGTGATCACCCGGTGGCCGCGGATGGCCGGGGTGAAGGCGGACTACGAGAAGGCGTTGAAGCAGCGCAACACCCTGCTGAAGTCCCTGGCCAAGCCCGGCGGCCGCCCCGACGAGTATGCCCTGACCACGCTGGACGTGTGGGATGAGCAGCTGGCCCGGATCGGCAGTGAGCTGCTGCACGCCCGGCTGGACACCCTGACCGACCTGATGCCCTTTGTCAGCCAGGCCTATGAATCCATTGCCCCCACCAACAATGTGGCGCGGGCGGAGTACAAGACCACTCTTGATCTTGTTCCCGGGGTGGCCGAGGAGCCCGGCCGGGAGCTGCTGGAGCGCCGACTGGTGCAGGCGATGCAGGACCGGCGACGCGATGAGCTGGCCCGCGGCGTGAGCCTGGTGGGTCCGCACCGGGATGACCTGACCCTGTTCATCGGGGAGCTGCCGGCCAAGGGCTACGCCAGTCACGGCGAATGCTGGAGCCTGGCGCTGGCGCTGCGGTTGGGCGGTTTCCAGCTGCTGCGCGCCGACGGGATCGAGCCGGTGCTGGTGCTGGATGACGTCTTCGCGGAACTGGACTCCACCCGTCGGCTCCGGCTGGCCGAGCACGTCCGGGATGCCGAGCAGGTGCTGGTCACCGCGGCGGTGCCCACCGATGTGCCGGAACTGCTCACCCAGGGCGACGATGGCGAGCCCACCGGGCGTCGCTATCGGGTCTCGGCGGGAACCATCGTCCCGGCGGGAGTGGACGGAGAACCCCTGTCCACAGCCGAGCAGTCCCTTGTCCACACTGTGGAAAGCTTTGCTGACAAGGGAAAAGAGGATGTGAACCAGATCACTCCACAGCCTGTGGAAAACTCTGTGGATGAATCGGTGGACGACGGGCCGCAGCTTGGGGAGAACTCGTGAGCGAACCCATGGATCCCGACTGGGAGCAGTCTTCGCCGTCCACAGCCAGTGATGAGGACCGGGAGGTGCTGGCTCGGCATGACCCGTTGGGCGTGGACCTGGCCAGCCAGATTGCCCAGGGCACCAAGAGCCTGCTTCCGCCCCCGCGCGGGGTACGCAAGACCAAACGTCAGGGCCGACGACGCTGGGTGGAACCCGGCACCCGCTCGGGTTCCGGACCCGACGCCCGCGACCCGCAGCCGCTGGGCACCGCCCTGGGCCGAGTGATCCAGGAGCGTGGCTGGCAGCGCGAGGTGAACCTGCGCCACCTGTTGGACCGGTGGGAAGCCCTGGTGGGGCAGACGAATGCTGCCCACTCCCATCCCGAGGCCTACCGGGACTGCGTGCTCACAGTGCGCTGTGACTCGACGGTCTGGGCCACCAGCCTGCGCACCCTGGCGCCCAGTCTGGTGGCTCAGCTCAACCGACAACTGGGCGACGGCACCGTCACCCGGATCAACGTCCTGGGCCCCACCGCCCCCAGCTGGAAGCACGGCCCGCGCAGTGTCCGCGACGGCCGTGGCCCCCGCGACACCTACGGCTGAATGACGCTGCTCGGACCACGCGGCCGTGGGGCTGACGGGCTCGCAGACCGGGGCGTCGGACTCGGGATCGGGAGGCTGCCACCGGCCCTCGCGGCGCCACCGGAGCTTCTGCGGGCCCCGGACCCGCTGGGGGCCTAGGTGAGGTGGTTGCCAGTGCCTCCAAACAGCCGCCAAATGCCAATGAGTGGCATTCCAGCAGTGCCTGCCCCGCCCTAAATGCGGTTCTACGGCCAAGTCGGCTAAACTTTCGTCGTTGAATCTGCAGTGCCGCGCCACCAGCTTCTACCGGGTGGTCGGCCGCGGACATCCCATGGGAACAAGGAGCACGCCAGGTGACTGAAGCCAATCAGGTGCAGACCGCCGCTGCACACCCCCTCGCCGTCCAGCCGGAAGGCCAGGCCGAGGCGCAGCTGGAGGAGCGGTTGGAGGGGTTGATGGCCACCGGTGACACCTCCGTCGCCGCCGGCAACTATGACGCCGGTCAGATCCAGGTCCTGGAGGGCCTGGAGGCGGTGCGCAAGCGCCCCGGCATGTACATCGGCTCCACCGGCGAGCGTGGTCTGCACCACCTGGTCTATGAGATCGTCGACAACTCCGTCGACGAGGCGCTGGCCGGTTATGGCGACAAGATCGAGGTCTGCATCCTGGCCGACGGCGGAATCTCCGTGGCCGACCACGGCCGTGGCTTCCCCGTCAAGATGCACCCCACCCACGGCCTGCCCGCGGTCACCGTCGCGCTGACCGTGCTGCACGCTGGTGGCAAGTTCGGTGACGGCGGCTACAAGGTCTCCGGCGGTCTGCACGGCGTCGGCTCCTCGGTGGTGAACGCGCTCAGCGAGAAGTTCACCGTCGAGGTCTGGCGTGACGGCTACCGCTGGGAGCAGACCTTCACCTTGGGCGACCCGGACTTCGACCTGCGCCAGTGCGAACAGACCGAGGAGACCGGAACCAAGGTCACCTTCTATGCCAGCAAGGACATCTTCGAGACCACCAACTACTCCTACGAGACGCTGGCGACTCGATTCCGGGAGATGGCCTTCCTGAACAAGGGCCTGGAGATCTCCATCACCGACGAGCGGCCCGACCGCGTCGACGAGGATGGCAAGCCCAATCAGGACTCCTTCCGCTATGACGACGGCCTGGTGGACTACGTGAAGTTCATCAACGGCACCCGGGAGCCAATCCACCCCAGCGTGATCAATGTCGAAGCCCACCTGCCGGAGGCCGGGATGGGCGTCGAGGTGGCGCTGCAGTGGAACACGTCCTACACCACCAGCGTGCACACCTTCGCCAACACCATCAACACCATCGAGGGTGGCACCCATGAGGAGGGCTTCCGCGCCGCGCTGACCAACACGGTCAACAAGTGGGGCGAGGCCTGGGGAATGATCAAGAAGCGTGAGGACCGCGTCTCCGGCGACGACATCCGCGAGGGCCTGACCGCCATCATCTCGATCATGCTCTCCGAGCCGCAGTTCGAGGGCCAGACCAAGACCAAGCTGGGCAACACCGAGGCCCGCAGCTTCGTCCAGCGCGTCGTGAACGAGAAGCTGGGCGACTGGTTCGAGCGCAATCCCGCCGAGGGCAAGGACATCGTCCGCAAGTCCCAGGCCGCGGCGCAGGCCCGGATCGCGGCCCGCAAGGCCCGCGACATGGCCCGCAACCGCAAGGGACTGCTGGGCGGCGGCGGCCTGCCCGGCAAGCTGGCCGACTGCTCCAGCAACAAGCCGGAGGAGTGCGAGGTCTTCATCGTGGAGGGTGACTCCGCCGGTGGCTCCGCCAAGGGCGGCCGCGACCCGCGCACCCAGGCCATCCTGCCGATCCGCGGCAAGATCCTGAACGTGGAGAAGGCCCGGCTGGACAAGATCCTGCAGAACAAGGAGGTCGAGGCCATCATCAACGCCCTGGGAACGGGCGTGCACGAGGACTTCGACATCGACAAGCTGCGCTACCACAAGATCGTGCTGATGGCCGACGCCGACGTCGACGGCGCCCACATCCGCACCCTGCTGCTCACCCTGCTCTTCCGCTTCATGCCGAAGCTGATCGAGCAGGGCAAGGTCTACCTGGCCCAGCCGCCGCTCTTCCGGCTGCGCTGGACCAATGCGCCGCACGAGCTGGCCTACAACGACGCCGAGCGCGACGCCCTGCGCGACGAGGGCATCAAGTCCGGCAAGAAACTGCCGAACGTCAACCCGATCCAGCGCTACAAGGGTCTGGGTGAGATGAATGCCCAGGACCTGTGGGACACCACGATGGACCCGGAGGGCCGGATCCTGCTCCAGGTCACCCTGGCCGACGCGGCGATGGCGGACCAGATGTTCTCCATCCTGATGGGCGAGGACGTGGAGCAGCGCCGCCACTTCATCCAGCGCAATGCCAAGGACGTGAGGTTCTTGGACATCTAGGTCGGCAAGGGGAGGTCAGCTGCCGGGTTACCCGCCCGGGCCAACCGCCCCTCGCTCGTTCCTCGCTCGGGGGGCCAGGCCCATCCACGGCCCGGGCGGGTACCCGGACACCTGACCTCCTACCGCGGCGATGATCCAAGGATTGTGGCCGACACATGAACTTCACGCAGTACACGATGACAAGGGAAAACACAGATGAGTGAGACCCCGCAGGGCCCCCAGGGCAGCGACGAGCAGGCCAACTCCGAGGACCTCTCCCCGGTGGAGGAGATCATGGCCGACGACGACTCGTCGCAGCCCAAGGAGACCGTCTCCACCGTCGAGGAGATTGACGCGCCGGAGCACGGCCGCACCGAGCCGATCGACCTGAACGACGAGATCCAGAAGTCCTACCTGGACTACGCGATGAGCGTCATCGTCGGCCGCGCCCTGCCGGACGTGCGCGACGGCCTCAAGCCGGTGCACCGTCGCGTCCTGTACGCCATGTACGACGGCGGCTACCGCCCCGACCGGGGCTGGAACAAGTGCTCCCGCATCGTCGGCGAAGTGATGGGCAAGTACCACCCGCACGGCGACTCGGCCATCTACGACACCATGGTCCGCCTGGCCCAGCCGTGGGTGATGCGGGCGCCGCTGATCAACGGCCAGGGCAACTTCGGTTCCCCCGGCAATGACCCGGCCGCCGCCATGCGGTACACCGAGTGCAAGATGGCGCCGATGGCGATGGAGATGGTCCGGGAGATCGACCAGGACACCGTCGACTTCCGGCCCAACTACGACAACCGGGAGATGGAGCCGGCCGTCCTGCCGGCCCGCTTCCCGAACCTGCTGGTCAACGGCTCGACGGGTATCGCGGTCGGCATGGCCACCAACATCCCCACCCACAACCTGCGGGAGGTCACCCAGGCCGTGCAGTGGGCGCTGGAGCACCCCGAGGCCAGCGATGAGGAGCTGCTCGAGGCGTCGATGGGCTTCATCAAGGGGCCCGACTTCCCGCTGGGCGCCACCATCGTGGGCCGCGACGGGATCGAGCAGGCCTACCGCACCGGCCGCGGCTCGGTCACCATGCGGGCCGTGGTGGACATCGAGGAGGACAAGAACGGCCGCACCATGCTGGTGGCCAAGGAATTGCCCTACATGTGCAATCCCGACAACCTGGCCTCCAAGATCGCCGAGCTGGTCAATGCCGGCAAGATCAACGGCATTGCGGACATGCGCGACGAGACCTCCTCGCGTGCCGGCCAGCGCCTGGTGATCATCCTCAAGCGCGACGCCCAGCCGCGCGTCGTGCTGAACAACCTGTACAAGCACACCCAGCTGCAGGACACCTTCGGCTGCAACATGCTGGCCCTGGTGGACGACGTGCCCCGCACCCTGCGGCTGGACCAGTTCATCTCCTACTGGGTCAAGCACCAGATCGAGGTCATCCGCCGGCGCACGGCCTTCCAGCTGCAGCAGGCGGAGAAGCGCGCCCACATCCTGCGTGGACTGGTCAAGGCCCTGGACATGCTGGACGAGGTCATCGCCCTGATCCGCGCGTCGCGCACCACCGAGGACGCCCGCGACGGCCTGATGAAGCTGCTGGACATCGACGAGGACCAGGCCAACGCCATCCTGGAGATGCAGCTGCGCCGCCTGGCCGCCCTGGAGCGGCAGAAGATCGTCAACCAGCTGGCCGAGATCGAGCACCTGATCGAGGACCTGAAGGACATCCTGGCCAATGAGATGCGCCAGCGCACGATCATCGGCGAGGAGCTGGCCGAGATCACCGAGAAGTACGGCGACGAGCGGCGCACCAAGATCGTCGCCGCCGACGGTGACTTCTCCGACGAGGACTTCATCCCCGACGAGGACATCGTGGTCACCATCACCCACGGTGGCTACGCCAAGCGCACCAAGACCGAGGCCTACCGGGTGCAGAAGCGCGGCGGCAAGGGTGTCAAGGGCGCCAACCTGCGCAGCGACGACGAGGTGCAGCACCTGTTTGCCACCACGGCGCACCACTGGGTGCTGTTCTTCACCAACATGGGCCGGGTCTACCGGATCAAGGCGTGGCAGCTGCCCGAGGGCGGCCGGGATGCCAAGGGCGGCCACGTCGCCGGGCTGTTGAGCTTCCTGCCCGACGAGAAGATCGCCCAGGTGCTGACCCTGCGCAGCTACGAGGACGCCGACTACCTGCTGCTGGCCACCCGCAAGGGCCTGGTCAAGAAGACCGCGCTGGGCCAGTACGACTCCCCGCGCCAGGCCGGCGTGATCGCGATCAACTTCCGGGACGCCGACGACGAGCTGATCGGCGCCCAGCTGGTCAGCTCCGAGGACGACGTGCTGCTGGTCTCCCGCAAGGGCCAGGCCATCCGCTTCGGCGCCAATGACGAGAACCTGCGCCCGATGGGCCGCGCCACCAGCGGCGTCACCGGGATGAAGTTCCGCGAGGACGACTCGCTGCTGAGCATGAGCATCATCGACGCCGACATGCCGGAGGACGACCGCTTCGTCTTCACCGTCACCTCCGGCGGCTACGCCAAGCGCACCGCGGTCAGCGAGTACCGCCAGCAGGGCCGCGGTGGCCTGGGCATCAAGGCGATGAAGCTGGCCGACGACCGGGGTGACCTGGTGGGTGGCCTGGTGGTCAGCGAGCACGACGAGGTGATTGCCATCAAGCATTCCGGCCAGATCACCCGTTCCGCCGTCGCCGACGTGCCGGCCAAGGGCCGCGACACGATGGGTGTGAAGTTCGTCGGGGTGCGTGGTGAGGACCACGTCGCCGTGATCGCCATCAACCCGGAGAGCCGGGAGGACGAGGTGCTGGCCGAGACCCCCGCCGAGGCCTCCGCGGACGCGGCCATGACGGACGACATGCCGTCTTCCGACGAGTCAGTGCCCGCGCGGCCCGATTCGCCCGCTACCGTAGGGGAGCAGAATTCTGACGACCTGACCCAGGACAACCAGGAGGAATCCGGTGAGTGATCCGACCAGCGCCGCGAAGACCGGCGCCCAGGCGGCCGAGTCCGCCCATGTGGCCTCGGACGACGTGACCGTCGTCGAGGCGGGGAGCGCCACCGGAACGGCGGACGAGTCCACCGAGTCCGCGTGGGTCAAGGCTCGCAAGAAGCTGACCGAGACCTCCTCGAGCGTCGGCAGCAAGGTCACTGACTTGAAGGACCGCACCATGGCCAAGGCCGCCGAGGCCACCGCCAGCGACGACGAGACCCCGTCCGCCAACGTGCCCGGCACCGCCGGTGCCAGTGCGAGTGGTGCCGCGGTCACCCGTCGCACCCGGAAGGCGCGGCTGCGGCTGTCCCGGCTGGATCCGTGGTCGGTGATGAAGACCATGCTGATGTTCTCCGTCGCCGGCGGCATCATCTTCTTCGTCGCCACCTGGGTGGTGTGGGGTGTGATCAACTCCTCCGGTGTCTTCGAGAGCGTCAACGAGGCCGTCACCCAGATTGTGGCCAGCCCCGGCAGCGACACCGCCTTCCGGCTGGAGGACTACGTCAACACCCACAAGGTGCTCGGCTTCGCGGCGTTGATCTCGGCCCTCAACGTGGTGCTGCTCACCGCGCTGGCCACCCTGTTCAGCTTCCTCTACAACCTGGCGGCCACCGTGATCGGCGGCCTCGAGGTGACCCTCGCGGAGGACTGAACCACCCCGATTTGTGCTCCGGGCATGGAGCACGATAAAGTCACTCTTCGTTGCGAGAGCGACTGCGGGCCTATAGCTCAGTCGGTTAGAGCGCTGCCCTGATAAGGCAGAGGTCACTGGTTCAAGTCCAGTTAGGCCCACAGCATTCCCCTTGATCCTTCGGGATCAGGGGGTTTTCTGGTTCTGTCGGCGCTCGCGGCGCAGCCGCTGCCGGGCCTCCCGCTCGATCAGCACCGGCACGAAGTCCCGGATCGGCCCGGTCAGCTCCGCGTAGACCTGCTCCACCGTTGCCCGCACCGTCTGTGCAGGAAGCTCGGGGAAGCCCAGCCCCAGCCGGGCGATCACCCCCTGCACCTCCCGCCACTCGAAATCCGGGGTGGCGGTGAGCACCACCGACGATCGACTCTGGACCCGGTAGCGCTGCTGGTCGGTCAGCGGGTGGGGCGGTTCGGCGAAGTCCTCGGGCGACGGCAGGGCGGTGTCCACCAGCCGACACCAGCGGTAGCCCTCGGCCAACGGCGGCAGCGCAAAGTCCAGCGGCTCCCAGAAGGCGTTGAAGATGATGTGCAGGTGCTCGGTGCTGGTCGGGTGGCTGAGCTCCACGGCCAGGGTGTGCGAGCCCTCGCCGAAGTCGGGCCGCCCCAGCTCCACCCCGTGCCAGGTGACCGCGGCCCCGCCCGGATCCCCCCAGAAACGCTGGTCCGCGAACAGCACGGAGCCACGCCGGTAGTGCATGGCCCGCTGGACGAAGCGCAGCAGCCCGGGATGCCGGGCCGGGCCCTGCCAGTCGAACCAGCTGAGCTCGTTGTCCTGGCAGTAGGCATTGTTGTTGCCCTGCTGGGTGCGGCGCACCTCGTCGCCCATCAGCATCATCGGCCGCCCCTGGGAGACCATCAGCGCCACCAGGAAGTTGCGGATCTGCCGCTCCCGCAGGGCCTCCACCTCGGCGTCGTCGGTGGGGCCCTCGACGCCGCAGTTCCAGCTCTCGTTGTCATTGGCACCGTCGCGATTGTCCTCGCCATTGGCCTCGTTGTGCTTGTGGTCGTAGCTGACCAGGTCATTGAGGGTGAAGCCGTCGTGGGCGGTGACGAAGTTGATGCTGCGCAGCGGGTCCCGGTCGGGCTGGCTGAACAGCCGGGCGCTGCCGGTCAGGCTGTCCGCAAAGTGGTGGGCCTGCCCGGCGTCGCCCTTGAGGAAACGACGCGTGGTGTCCCGGTAGGCGCCATTCCACACGGCCCACCGGTCGCCGACGAAGGTGGCCACCTCGTACAATCCGACGGCATCCCAGGCCTCGGCGATGATCTTGGTGTCCGCCAGCACCGGATCGGTCTCGATGTCCCACAGGATCGGCGGATTGCGCAGCGGCACACCATCCTGCCCGCGGGAGAGCACCGAGGCCAGGTCAAAGCGGAATCCGTCGACGTGCAGGTGCTGCACCCAGGAGCGCAGGCAGTCCAGGATCAGCCGCCGCACCACCGTCTCGTTGGTGTTGAAGGTGTTGCCGGTGCCCGTGAAGTCGTCATAGGCCAGGCCATCCTGGGTCCGCACGATGTAGTAGGTGAGGTTGTCCAGCCCGCGCCAGGAGGTGACCGGCCCGCCCACGCCCTCCTCCGACGTGTGGTTGAAGACCACGTCCAGGATCACCTCGATCCCCGCGCAATGCAGCGCCTTGACCAGGTCCTGGAACTCCTCGACCGGCCCCAGCGGATCCCGACGGGAGCTGTACTGCGCGTGGGGTGCAAACAGCGCCATGGGCTGGTAGCCCCAGTAGTTGGTGCGCCCGGGCGGGGCGGTCTGCCAGTCGAACTGCTGCACCGGCAGCAATTCCACGGTGGTGACCCCCAACTCCTGCAGGTAGGGGATCTGCTGGATCAGGCCGTGGTAGGTTCCCCTAGCGTCGGCATCCACCCCGCTGGTGGACTGGGCGGTGAAGCCCTTGACGTGCATCTCGTAGATGAAGGTGGCATCGAAGTCCCGGCCCAGCGGGCGGTCACCCTCCCAGTCATAGGCCTCGGGGTCCACCACGACGCTCTTCGGCGCGACGCCGGTGTTGTCCCCGGGCTGGCAGGCGGCGCGGCGGGAGTAGCTGTCGGGGAAACTCACTGCCAGGGCATAGGGGTCCACCAGCAGCTTGTCCGGGTCGAAGAGCAGGCCGTCGGCGGGACGATGCGGGCCGTCCACCCGGTAGCCGTAGAGCTGCCCTGCCCGCAGGCCCGGCACGTGGACATGCCAGTAGTGGTAGGTGCGGTCGGTGCGCGGATCCAGCCGGATGGTGCGGCTGGGGTGGGCGTCCTCGGCATCCTCGAAGAGTTCCACGGTGACCGACGTCGCATCCCGGGAGAAGAGGCAGAACGTGACCCCGTGCGGGCTGACAGTCGCCCCCAGCGGCGGCACCCCGGTGACGGCCCGGCCGCCGCCGATCGGGGCGCACCGCGCGGCCAGCCGGGCGCGGCTGCGGCGCTGCACCATCAGGGGGATGTAGTCGACGATCCGGCTGGAGGTGCTGGCGTGCACCTCCCGCACCGTGGCATTCACCTCGGCGCCGGTGAGCCGGGGGAAATCGTCGGTCAGTTGGGCGATCAGGGAATCGAGCTCGAGTTCATCCATGCCTGCCTGCCATGGCTCACCGCTGAGGAGACCGTCTCCACCCCCAACCTATCCCGCGCCGTGTCGCGGCGCATCGCACGATCCCACCGCTTCCGGGGCCGGCACAGGGCTGCCGTGCTCCTCAGCGCCCCCGGGCCCGACAGGTTTGCGCCACAAACCGCATCCTGATTCGGACCCATTGTCACCAGGGCACTGGGTCGTCTTCAGGATGCAGTGTGTGGCGCAGCCCTCTGGTGCCGGCGGCCTGGCGGAGTGGGCCGATCAGCCCTTGAGCTTGAAGGCCTCCCGGTAGCCGATCCGGCCCTGGGTCTGCAGCAGGGCCCGACGGTAGATCCGCTCGCCGACCACGACGGTGATCCCGGCGAAGATCAGGTTCAGCACCAGGGCGATCAGCCCGTCCCACCACTGGGCGGAGCCCTCGATGATCCGGGCCGGCATCAGCGTTCCGGAGACCACCGGCACATAGCTGAGCACCACCTTCCAGGTGCCCGTCGCCAGGAAGCCGGCCATGTAGCAGCCCATCAGCAGGTAGATCAGCGGCTGGCTGGTGTGCTGCAGGTCTTCATTCCGGGTGCCCATCGCACCGGCCGCGGCCCAGACACAGGCCAGGGCCAGGAAGCTGGCCAGGAAGAGCAGCAGGTACCAGCCCACCGCCATGGTCAGGGCGGGCAGGAAGCCGCTCGCCTCCGGGATGAAGCTGATCCCCACCAGACCGGTGCCCACCAGCAGCGCCATCTGCACCAGCGCCATCACGGTATTGCCCAGCACCTTGCCGGCCAGCAGGTGCCGCACCGGGATGGCCGCCACCAGGATCTCCACGATCCGGCTCTGCTTCTCCTCGATCACCGACTGGGCAATCTGCATGCCATAGGTCATGGCGGACATCATGAACAGGACCGCGAAGATGAAGCCCATCACCTTGCCGGCCGATGCCCGCTCCGAGTCACCCTCCAGCTGTGCCGTGCCGACGGTGGTGGCCGCGGTGATCTCCGGCATGCTGGTGCCCGCCTTGGCCGCGGTGGCCGTCATCACCTGACCACTCACCCCCTGCTGCACCAGGGTCATCACGTCGTCGTCGGGGGAGTTCTTGAAGGTCAGCTCCCAGCCCTTGCCCTTGGGCTGCAGGAAGGCATCGGCCTCCCCATCGCGGACCAGCTGCTCGGCGGCCGCCGCGTCGGGCACCTTCTTCACCTCGACGGAATTCTTCTCGTCGTCGGCCTTGGCCAGCGCGTCCAGCTGCCCGGCCAGCTGCTCGGCCGGGGCGCTGACCACGGCCAGCTGGTGGTGCTCCGGCCGGCTGCCGAAGTAGGCCGACGCCGCGACGGAGCCCAGCACCAGGGCCAGGGTGACCAGGGTGCCGATGATGTAGGACTTGTCGGTCACCTTGACCAGGATCTCCCGGGTCATCACGGTGAGCCACGCGGCCTGCCGCCCCTCGGCGGGCTGCGGGGTGCGGTTGGCGACGGGATTGACGGTGGTGCTCATGCTGCAACCTCCCGGTAGATCTCGGACAGGGTGGGACGGATCCGGGTGAGCTCGTAGACCTCACCGCGGCGCAGGGCCTCGGTCAGCACGGCCCGTTCGGCGCCCGGTTCGGTGAACTCCAGCAGGGCGGAGCAGCCGTCGACGTCGTCGGTCTGCACGCCGCGCATGTCCCGCACCCAGCCGGCGTCGACGCTGGTCACCAGGCGGTGGCGCACCCGGCCGCGGGATTCCAGCTCATCCTTGGAGCCCTGGGCCACCACCCGGCCCTTGGCCAGGATCACCAGCCCGTCGCACAGCCGGTCAATCAGATCCAGCTGGTGGCTGCTGAACAGCACCGGGATGCCGTCGGAGGCGCGGTCCCGCAGCAGGTCGGCCATCTGGTCGATCGCCGCCGGGTCAAGGCCACTGAACGGCTCGTCCAACACCAGGGCGGTGGGATCGGCCATCACTGCGGCCGCGATCTGCACCCGCTGCTGGTTGCCCAGACTGAGCTTCTCCAGCTTGTCCTTGAGCCGGCCGCCCAGGCCGAAGCGCTCCAGGGTCTCGGTGGCCTCCTGCCGGGCCGCGGCGGCGCCCATCCCCTTCAGCCGGGCCAGGTAGACCAGCTGGTCCAGGATCGGCTGCTTGGGGTAGAGGCCGCGCTCCTCCGGCATGTAGCCAAAGCGCGAGCGGTCCGCGAAGGTGACCGGCCGGCCCTGCCACTGCACCTGACCGGCGTCGGGGGCCAACAGGCCCATCATCATCCGCATGGTGGTGGTCTTGCCGGCGCCATTGCCGCCGACGAATCCGATCATCTGCCCCTGCCCGACGCTGAAGGACACGTCGTCCACGGCGATGTTGTCGCCATAACGTCGGGTGAGGTGCTGGACGTCCAGCATGGCTGCCTCCTGGTCTGTGCCGCCCCGGTTGGTGACGCCTGGTGGTGACTCCTGGTCAGGCGCTGTCCGGGCTTGTGACACCAGCCTTTCAGGGGCGGGGCCGGGGCACCTCCGTCGCGGGGCTGAACTTCCGACTCCCCCCTCCGAAGGGGTCACCCCTGCGAGAGTTGCGCATCAGCGGCCGGTGGGGGACGCCCCAGCCATGCTCCCGGCTGGGAGGAGGAGCCATGACGATCGTGATGGGCAACCCTCGCAGGGTCGTGCCCCGTGGGTCCAGAAGAGGACCTGCACCCGGTGCGCGCAATTGCCTCAGCCGAGATCGGGATCCGGGACAGGAGGACGGTCACCTGACTCCACGGCATTGGGCAATCGCGGTTGCCCAATCAACCTCACTCCACGCCGGGGCCAGATTCCCTCATGGAGCGCAGGTTTCGCGGCTCCAAACCGGGCATGTGCGGGGCTCAGCGGGTGATGCCGGCGCGGTGGGCCCAGACGACGGCCTGCACCCGGTCCCGCACGCCCAGCTTCGCCAGCAGATTGGAGACGTGGGTCTTCACCGTCGCCTCCCCGACGAACAGCTCCTGGGCCACCTCATGGTTGCTGTAGCCCTCGGCCACCAGACGGAGCACCTCGGTCTCCCGGGCGGTCAGCTCCACCCCATGGGGGAGCTCGACCCCACCCGTCGCCGTGGGGGCCGGCGCCTCGACGGCCGGAGCGGCCACGGTGGCGTCCTGCTCCCGGCCAACCATCCGTCGGATCACCCGAGTGGTGACGTCCGGGGCCAACAGCGCCTGCCCATTGGCCACCACCCGGATGGCGTCCACCAGCCGCTCCGGCTCCGCATTCTTCAGCAGGAAACCGGCCGCGCCGGCCTCCAGGGCGTCGAACAGGTAGTCGTCGCGGTCAAAGGTGGTCAGGATCACCACCCGGGAGAGCTCCTCGGCGACGATCTGACGGGTGGCGGCAATCCCGTCCAGCACCGGCATCTGCACGTCCATCAGGATGATGTCGGGCCGGAGCTGGCGGGCCAGGTCAACCGCCTGTTGTCCATTGGCGGCGCCGCCCACCACCTGGATGTCCTCCTCCACGGACAGGATCATCTGGAAGCCGCTGCGCACCAGCGCCTGGTCGTCGGCCAGCAGGACGGTGATCATCGGGTGGCTCCGCTCGTCGGGGTCCGGGTGGGGGAGGTGCTGGGAGTGGTGCCCAGGGGCAGGCGGACCCGGACCCGGTAGCCGCCGGTCACCCGGGGCCCGATCTCCGAGCTGCCGCCGTGGGAGGTGACCCGCTCCCGCATCCCCAGCAGGCCCAGGCCGCTGCCCGACGTGCCGGTGCGGGGCCGGCCTTCGTCCAGGATCTCCACCTCGGCCCAACCGGCCGGGCCCTTGGCCTGAACCCGCACGGTCACCGACGCGGTGCAGGCGGTGGAGTGCCGGGCGACATTGGTCAGCGCCTCCTGCACCGTGCGGTAGAGGGAGAGCTGCACCGGCAGGGGAAGGGCTTCGGCGCTTGAGGCCGGTTGCTCCACCAGGCTGTGCTCCACCCGCAGGCCGGCGGCCTCGAACTCCCGGTAGAGCTCGGGCAGGTCCGCCAGCGTGGGCTGCGGTCCGCGTTCCGGGGGTTCATGCGTGGGGTGGTTCGCCTGGTCGGCGCCGCGCAGCGCCCCCAGCAGGCCGCGCATCTGGGTCACCGCCTGCCGGGAGGACTCCTCGACTCCGGCCAGGGCCTCGGCGGCGGTGTCCGGGTCGCGCTGCAGCAGCCGTCGGGCCCCGGCGGCCTGGATCCCCATCACCGAGACGTGATGGGCCACCACGTCGTGCAGTTCCCGGGCAATCCGCAGCCGCTCGTCGACGACGGCCTGGTCCCGCAGCTCGGCGGCCTGCGCGGAAATCGTGCTGGCCTGCTCGGCCAGCAGGGCACGGTCCCGGGCCTGCCGCCAGGCGGACTGACCCATCGCCATCGCCCCACAGATGTAGAGCACGTTCAGCAGGGCCGTCATCAGGATCCAGGCGGGGATCGGCGCCAACAGGCCGTGGGCGTCGATCTGTCTGGTGTTCTCCCGGAAGTTCTCGATCGACTGACCCAGGGCAAAGTCCCAGGCCAGCCAGAAGAAGAAGCCCACCGTCAGCCCTGCCATCGCCAGGGCGGTGGCGCGCCGGTCCGGGGCCCAGGCCACCGCGGAGTAGATGGTGAAGAAGAAGACCAGTTGGTAGGGCATGGTGTAGCCCACTTCGCCCACCCAGGTGGTCACGACGAAGAAGTGCACGGCCGCCAGCCCGAAGACCGCCAGCGGGAATCGACGGCGCCAGACCAACAGCAGGCTGACGCTGGCCAGGGCCAGGTACTGCACCCAGGGCCGCTGGGCGCCGGTGAAATCCGCATACGAGCGGGCCAACTCCAGGGTGAGGGCACTCATCAGGAAGATGCCGACGGGCAGCCACACGTCGCCGCGGGTCACCGGTTGCCGCGGGCGCTGCCAGGCGTCGTCGCCACCGAACCAGTCCAGCCAACTCATGTCCCGCAGCCTAGCCAGAAGGCGGTGCGGCCACCTCCGTCGCACGGGGGAGGCGGCCGCACCAGCCGGTCCGTCGGAAGCTTCAGGCCAGCAGCGTCCGGTCGGAGAGGTCACCCTTGATCTTCTCGAACTGCCTCAGCAGCTGCTCCACGGTGGCCTGCTTCTTCTCCTCGCCGGCCAGCTCGTAGATGATCCGGCCCTCGTGCATCATCACCAGCCGGTTGCCCAGCTCCAGCGCCTGGCGCATGTTGTGGGTCACCATCAGCGTGGTCAGGTTGTACCGGGCGACGGCATCCCGGGTGAGCCGGGTCACCAGCTCCGCCCGGGCCGGGTCCAGCGCGGCGGTGTGTTCGTCCAGCAGCAGGATCTTGGGGTGGCTGAAGGTGGCCATCAGCAGGCTGAGGGCCTGCCGCTGCCCGCCGGACAGGAAGCCGGTGTCGGTCTTCAGCCGGTCCTCCAGGCCCAGCTCCAGCGCCGTCAGCTCCTGCCGGAAGAGTTCCCGCTTGGCATTGGTGACACCGGTGCGCAGGCCCCGACGCCTGCCCCGGGCCAGCGCCATCGCCAGGTTCTGTTCGATGGTGCCATTGGGGGTGGTGCCGGCCATCGGGTCCTGGAAGACCCGGCCGACATAGTTGGCCACCTTGTGGGCGGGCAGCCTGGTGACGTCGGTGCCGTCAATCCAGATGGAGCCGGACTCGGGCCGGAACTCGCCCGCCACCAGGTTCAGCAGCGTGGACTTGCCGGCGCCATTGCTGCCGATGATGGTGACGAAGTCGCCCTCTGCCAGGGTCAGGCTGAGGTCATTGAGGGCGACCTTCTCATTGGGAGTGTCGGGGAAGAAGACCTTGCGCAGGCCACGGACCTCAAGCACGAACCTCTCCCTTCTCCGCGGCCGCCATCAGCCGGGCCCGACGACGAGCCCGCCAGCGCCGCATGATGGCCATCCGGGGCAGCAGCAGCGCCGCGATCACCAGCAGGGCGGAGATCAGCTTCATGTCATTGGGGTTGAAGCCCACCTGCAGCGCCAGCTGGATCACCTCCCGGTAGACCACCGAGCCCAGCAGCACCGCGAAGGTGGCAAAGACGAAGCGGCGGCTGGTCACCAGCGCCTGCCCGATGATCACCGACGCCAGCCCGGCCACGATCAGGCCGATGCCCATCCCGATGTCGGCGAAGCCCTGGTACTGCGCGATCAGCGCGCCCGACAGGCCCACCAGACCATTGCTGAGCGCCAGGCCCAGGATCTTGGTGAAGTCGGTGGAGACGCCCTGGGCTCGGATCATCCGCTCGTTGTCCCCGGTGGCCTGCAGCGCCAGACCCAGGTCCGTGTTCAGGAACCAGTCCAGCAGCACCATGACCAGCAGCGCCATCACCCCGAAGATGCCCACCGAGACCCAGGTGCCGAACAGGTCCTCGTCGCGCAGCCCGGACAGCAGGGTGTCGGAGCGCAGCAGCGGCAGGTTCGCCTTGCCCATGATCCGCAGGTTGATGGAGTAGAGCGCAATCTGGGTGAGGATGCCGGCCAGCAGCGGGTTGATCCTCCCCTTGGTGTGCAGCACGCCGGTGACCAGGCCCGCCAGACAGCCGGCCACCCCGCCCAGCAGGGTGGCCAGCAGCGGCGGCTGCCCGGCGATGATGCCGGAGGCCGCCACCGCGGCACCCGTCGTGAAGGACCCGTCGACGGTCAGGTCGGGAAAGTCGAGCACCCGGAAGGTGAGGTACACCCCCAGGGCCATCAGCCCGTAGATCAGGCCAAGGTCAAGAGCGGCCAGCATCTACTTGACAACCTCCGCCTTGGCCTGGAGATCCGCCGGGATGGTGATCCCGATCTTCTGGGCGGTGGTCTGGTTGACCATCAGCTTGGGATCGTTCTGGGTCTCCACCGCCATCTCGGCCGGATCCTTGCCCTCCTTGAGGATCTTCACCGCCATCTCACCGGTCTGCTGGCCCAGCTTGGTGTAGTCGATGCCGTAGGTGATCAGGGCGCCCTTCTTCACCGAGTCGCCCTCACCGGCGATCACCGGGATCTTCTTCTGCTCCGCGGTGGCCAGCACCGAGTCCAGCCCGGAGATCACATTGTTGTCCGTGGGAAGGTACCAAGCGTCGGCATTCAGGGACTGCGCGGCCTGCTGCACCTCCGAGGTGTTGGTGATGGTCTTCTCCACCACGCTCAGCCCCTCCTTGGCGGCGGCCTCCTTGGCGGCCTTGACCTGCACCTCCGAGTTCACCTCGCCCGACGAGTACAGGATGCCGACGCTCTTGGCGGACGGCTTGACCTGCTTGATCAGCGCGATCTGTTCCGCGACGGGATTCATGTCCGAGGTGCCGGTGATGTTGCTGCCCGGCTTGTCCATGCTCTTGACCAGCTGGGCCTGGACCGGGTCGGTGACCGCGGTGAACAGGATCGGGGTCTTGGTGATGGCCTGGGCGGAGGCCTGCGCCGTCGGGGTGGCAATGGCCAGCACAAGATCCAGCTTGGCGTCGTTGAACTTGGTGGCGATGCTGGTGGCCGTGGCTTGGTCTCCCTGGGCGTTCTGCTCGTCGTAGGTGACCTTCAGCCCGGCGTCGGCCAGGGCCTTCTTGAAGCCCGCCTTGGAGGCATCCAGCGAGGGGTGGGCGACGATCTGGGTGATCCCCACCCGGTACTCGCTCTTCTCGGTGGTCTTGGCGGTGTCCGACGACTTCGACGAACAGCCGGTCAGGGCCAGGCTGGCGGCGGCCACCACGGTGGCCAGGGCGGTCAGGGGTGAGCGCTTCACGGTGAGTCCTTCCGACGGGTGGCACGAAGCTAGCCGAGCGGGCTGCCCTCTGGGAGGCGTCTCACCGCTGAGGGAACTGGACGCCTGTCCTGTGGAACTTTTGGTGGTGACTTCGCTACTCAAAGTTCCTCAGGACAGGCGACCCACTGGCTACTCGGCCACCAGCCGGGCCACCACCCGGTTCGGCGGGACCCGCAGCGAGCCGAGGATCGGCACCGTGATGGCGGCCACGATCACCGCCGTCGTCACCGCCAGCACCCCGGTCAGGGAGGCCCACGGGATCTCCAGCACGAAGGTCGGGAAGACCAGCGGGTAGGCCTGGGCCATGTAGAGCAGGCTCGCGCCGGTCATCAGGGTGGCCAGGACCAGCGCGGTGACCGAGATGATCAGCCCCTCCAGCATCGGCACCGACGCCTGCTGGGTGGGGGTGGCGCCGATGATCCCGTCCAAGGCCAGCTCCGCCTCACGCTGCGAGCTCATCATCACCAGCGTCGCCACCGATCCGGACAGGGCCACCGCCAGCGGCAAGCCCATGGTGACCAGGATGGTGCTGATGCCGCTGTTGTCCAGCTCGAAACCGGCCGCCGACGCGCGCAGGCTGGCATTCATGCTGGCTCCCACCGCCACCATCCCGATGGTCAGGCCGATGGTGAACATCGCGGGAATGATCGACTTGGCCAACCGTTCGCCCTTGCCCAGGGCGGTGTGCCGGGCCAGGTGCCAGGTGGCGCTGCGGCCGGGCAGCAGGGCCGTCCACAGCCGGGTCAGGCCATTCATGAACAGGTCCCGGCCGGCGACGAAGAGCATCCCGGTCAACGGCAGGATCAGCACCGGCACCTGCAGCACGAACTGCTTGGCCTCCTCGGGATTGGCCCGCAGCGCCCCGATGCTGCCCTGCCATGCGCCGACGATGGTCACCAGCAGCAGCACGAACAGGATCCAGCGCACGATTCCCCGGCTTTCCCGGGTGCCGCCCTGCGCCTGGCGCAGCGCCTCCACCGGCGGGATGATGCTGGCCCGGCGGGCCTGGCGCAGACCGCCCAGCACCGCCACCGCGACGCACAGCAGGGTGGCCCAGCCCAGCGCCCCGAGGTCCGCCGGCAACAGCGGGAAGGGGCTGCCGCGGTCCTTCTCCACCGCACGGACGGTGGGGCCGTAGGCGGCCATGGCGCCCAGCGAGCCCAGCAGGGAGCAGAGCAGCACCACCAGTGAGAGCTGACCCAGCAGGTTGCCCACCAGCTGGCCCGGGGTGGCGCCGGCCAGGGCCAGCCGGGCGATCGATCCCCGGCGGGAGTTCACCACCAGGCCGACGGCGGCGCCGATCGTCGCCATCCCCACCAGACAGCAGATCACCAGGTTCACCCCGCCGGTCATCAGGTAGGCCATGGCCTCCATCTCGTCCAGCCGGTACTGGGCCTTCAGGGTGGCGGCATTGGCGGTGACCAGGGCGGACAGGGTGATGCAGAAGGTGGTGACCAGCATGGTCAGGCTGACCCCGGCCCAGGCCCGCCAGGAGTCGCGCAGTTCCGCCAGCAGCAGCCTCATGCCGACACCGCCGTGCGGGAGAGCTCGGCCATGGTGGCCATCACCTGGTCCTGGGTCGGGGCGGTCAGCTGGGTGACCAGCAGCCCGTCGCGCAGGAAGAGCACCCGGTCACAGCGGGCCGCGACGCCCGGGTCATGGGTGACGGTCAGCACGCACCGCCCCTCGCCGTGGGCAATCCGGACCAGTTCGTCCAGCACGATCACACCGGTGGTGGTGTCCAGGGCGCCGGTGGGCTCGTCGGCAAAGACGATCCGCGGCTGCTGGGCCAGTACCCGGGCCAGGGCGACCCGCTGCTGCTCGCCGCCGGACATGGAGGTGGGCCGCTGCTTGCCCATCCCGCCCAGGCCCACCATCTCCAGGGTCTGGTCGATCAGCCCGTCGGGCACCGTGCGGTGTGCCAGCCGGTAGGGGAGTTCGACGTTCTGCCAGGCGGTCAGGGTGGGCACCAAGTTGTAGGACTGGAAGACGAAGCCGACGTCGGTGCGGCGCAGCTTGGCCAACGCGCCCCGGCCCAGCTTGTGGGTGGGCTGCCCGGCCAGGGTGGCGACGCCGGTGGTGGGCAGCTCCAACCCGGCCAGGCAGTAGAGCAGGGTGGACTTGCCGGAGCCCGACGGACCCATCACGGCCACCATCTCCCCGTCGGAGACGCCCATGCTGATCCCGTGCAGGATCTCCACCTGGCGCTTGCCGGCGGTATAGCTCTTGGTGATGTCCTCGGCGCCGATCAGGGTGGCCGAGCCCCCTCCCGCGGAGCGGATGGGGGCGGGGCTCGTCGGCTGCCAGCCCCGGCTGGCACTGTTGGCGACGGTGGGGGCGGGGTTCCGGTCCGGCGCTTGGGGGCGGGTCGGGATGGACGTCATTGCGGGGGCCTTTCGTCTGGTCTCTCGACGTCGACCCAACCAAGCCGGATGTCCTGGTGGACAGCCATTCCACCCGAAGGTGTCCGAAAGGCCAGCCCGTGGGAGGCACGGGTCATGGATTGTGTCCGAACGGGCACCGGCGGCAGGCTCCCACCGCCAGCCCGGCTCACGATCCGCCGGTCGCGCCCACGGTCACCGAGCTGGCCGAAGGGTCACTCCAGCGGAGGCAGCCGCCGGGGGTCGGTCAACCCCAGCTGGATGGCCCGGACCAGGATCTGGGTGCGGGAGCTGGCCCCCAGCTTCTGCCCGATCCCGGCCAACTGCTGTTTGACCGAGCTCTCGGACAGGAACATCTTGTTGGCGATCTCCGCATTGCCCAGGCCGTGCGCCAGCCAGCCCAGCAGCTCCAGTTCCCGGGGGCTGAGCTGCACCGCGGGGTCGGTGCGGCCGGTGTCGTCGTCGGTCAGGGAACGCACCAGCTCCCGGCGGACGCTGGCGGCCAGCGGCATCTCCCCGGCCAGGGCCTGGTTGATCCCGTTGACCAGCGCCTCGGGGCCGGAGTCCTTCAGCAGGTAGCCGGCCGCCCCGGCACGCAGCGCGGGCACGATGTGCTCCCGGGAACCAAAGGTGGTCAACATCACGATGCACGCGTCGGGCCACTGCCGGCTGATCTCCGCGGTGGCCTGCACCCCATTCATCCGGGGCATCTGCAGGTCCATCAGCACCACGTCGGGTTGGGTGGCGGCGTAGGCCTCGACGGCCCGTACCCCGTCCGCGGCCTCGGCCACGATCTCGAAGTCCCGACGGTTGGCGAAGAACGAGCGGTAGGCCTCCCGGACCAGCTCATCGTCGTCACTCACCATCAGCCTGCGTGCCATCGCCATGCCCCGATCCAAGCACGCAGCAGGGGTCTGGCCACTGGCCGCCACAACAAATGCGGCAGGTCAGTTGTCCAAGCCACTCTCAGGCCCCTTGGACAGATGACCTGCCGCACTTGTTGTGTGAGCAGGTGGGTGACCATGCGACTGTTCATCTGGACGTCACCGCGCACGGCCCGTTGGCGAGCAAGAATGTCGGGCAATGCGCACCGCCGACGTAGCCACCCCCACGGCCGTCGCCCCATTGCCCACCATGAGGATCTGGCAGGGGCGGCGGGGTGTGCTGCTGCGGCTGGGGTTGCTGTTGTTGCTGGCGTGGACGATGCGCTCCTGGGCCTTCTCGGGCTCCTCCCCAGACGACGGGCGTAACCCCGGAGGCTATGCCGTGGGCGTGCTGACGGTGGCGCTGCTGCTCTTCCGTCCGGCCTGGAGCACTCCTGCCCTGATGGTGATGCTGTTGCTTGACGATCCGGCTCGGGGTTTCGTTGGCTGGCAGCCGGACATCCTGATCGGCTGGGCCCTGGTCCGGCTTCCCCGGGCGGGTGCCCGCAGTGCCTGGCGGGAGGCCGCGGGCGTCGTGGCAGCCTTCGAGGCATGGGTCCTGATCAACAACGGGGGACGGGTCGACTGGCTCCATCTCCTGCTCAGCCTGTTCTTGCTGGGGCTGTTGGGCTTGGTGGTGCTGGTCCAGCGCCGCCGCCTGGAGCAGGTCGCCCGGGAAGGCAGCCAGCGTCGGCGCTTGCAGAGCGAACTCTCCCAGACCCGGCAGCGGGAGCGCTCCCGGTTGGCGGACGAACTGCAGCGCACCCTGACCGATCGATTGGCCCGGATGCGGAGCCTGCTGGCCAGCCCCACTCCCGATGTGGAGTCCCGGCTGGCGGTCCTGGAGCGGCTGGACGACGGTGCCCGGGTCGCTCTGGCCGAGCTCCGGCTGGTGATGGCGGTGCTCACTGACCAGAGCCCGGATCCGGCGCGGCAGGCCGTCGCCGAGCTGGTACCGGCCACCAACCTGCGCAACACGCTGGACGCGGTGAATGACCGGCTGGAGCCCCTGGGGGTGACCGTCACCGCCCCCACGGGGCTGGCCGAGCTGCCGTCGAGCACCCAGGAGGCGCTGTCCCACGCCCTACGGGAGGTGGCGGTACCGCTGCTGCGCAGCACCCGGGAGCCCGCCCGTGCCCGGGCGGAGATCCAGCTGGGCGAGGACCACGTGACGTTGAGCGTGGAGCTGACCGACCGCGTGGCCGTCGGCTCCCGGGCGCTGGATGTCCGGGTCCGGCTGCTGGGCGGCAGTCTCAGCCGTGAGCGGAGCAGTGCCGGACTGGCCCCGGACGGGTCCTTGGTCCGGGTTACCCTCCCGCTGTCCGCGGCCCGGCCACGGGCCAGGCGGCGGATTCCCCTGGCCCTCGTCGCTCGGATCCTGCTCGGCGGCTTGCTCCTGGTGGCACTGCTGGACAATTCCCGTCCGGGATGGGGCCCGATCCTGGTCAACGTCGCCCTGCTTGCCCTGTTGGTCAGCCGTCGTTGGGGCCTTCCGCTGGCGCTGCTGGCCGGATGTTGGACGCTGGGTTCCGACACCGGGATCGACGGGCTGGTGCTGGTTGGTGCCCTGCCGCTCTACTACTGCCGGGACAGCGCTGGGGTGCAGCGCATCCTGTGGACTGCGATCGGCTGCTGGCTGGGGCTGGCCCTCATGGTGCATCCCCAGCCGTCCAGGCTCCTGGACAACGTGACCGTCCTGCTGCTCTTCTGGCTGCTGGCCCTGGCCATCCGCAGTGACTGGCTGACCATCGAGCGGGAGCGGCTGCTGACCAGCCGTCTGCTGGCCCGTTGTCGGCGGGTGGAGAACGAGGTCCGCTCCGGCCTGGCCCGGGAACTGCACGACGTGGTGGCCCACCAGCTCTCCATCGTGACCCTGCAGATCATGGGCCACCGGCACAGCCGGGATGCCGCGGAGCTGGACGTGGTGCTGGAGCGGGTGCGCACCGCCACCGCGCGGGCCGAGGTGGAGCTGGCCAGCCTGGGCCGGGTGATGCGCACCGGCGAGGCCGTCGAGGATCTGCCGCCCGGCCTGCGGATCCCGCAGCTGGTGGAGGAGCTGGAGGCCGCCGGGCACCCGGTCAGCGTCCAGCTGGCGCCGGACCTGGACGACCTGCCACAGGCCCAGCGGCACACCATGGTGCGCTTCGTCCAGGAGGGCACCACCAATGCGCTGCGGCACGCCCCCGACGGCTGCCAGGTCCGGCTGGCCTGCCTGCGGGAGGGGGACCACTTGCGGCTGGAGATGACCAACCCCACGTCCCGGCAAAACTCCCGGCTGGCCCACCTCTCGCTGGGCCGGGGTCTGCAGGGGTTGACCGACCGGGTGCATCTGCTGGGTGGCCGGCTGCAGGCCGGGCCCGACTCCGGGGGTTGGCGACTGGCGGCCGAGCTGCCGCTGGACTGACCGCCTTCGGCCAGCGGCTGGTCCAATTCCGGTGAAATTCTGGGTGAACGACTGGGGCGGGTGACCGTACGGACTCCGGCCCAGCCTGGGCGGCCCCGCTGTCCTTGTCTGCAAGGAATGTTTGCCCCGCCGCGAACCCCGGCCGTTTTGTTTGGTGGTGAATTATGCAGAGTGGTGGACGGGCTCGCAGAAAGCTGTACGAGCGTGCAGAATGTCAGCGTGAGCAAGGTATTGATTGTTGAGGACTCCGAGGTCATCCGGGCCTCGGTCGTGTCTGCCCTGCGCTCGCAGGGTCACCAGGCACAGGCCTTGCCAGATGGGACAGAGCTGGAGCGGGCCATCACCGCCAACCAGCCCGATCTGGTCATCCTCGACGTCATGCTTCCCGGGGGGCGGGACGGCTTTGAACTGCTCGGCGTGGTGCGCAAGCTCTCCCGCGCCGGAGTGATGATGCTGACCGCGCGTGACGAGATGACCGACCGGATCCGCGGCCTCAGTCAGGGCGCGGACGACTATCTGGCCAAGCCATTCGCCATGGTCGAACTGATGGCGCGGGTGGAGGCCATCCTGCGTCGCACTGGTGCATTGGGCAGCAGCGTGACGGTCGGTGACCTGACCGTCGCCGACGATGCCGCCATCGTCACCCGCGGTGGCACCACCATTGACCTGACCGAGACGGAACGACGGCTGTTGAGCCAGCTGGCCAAGCACCCCGAGCGCGTGGTGTCCAAGACCCAGCTCTTGACCGCGGTCTGGGGATATGACGGCTACGACGAGAACATTGTCGAGGTCCACATCTCCAGCCTGCGCCGCCGGCTCGAGGCCCATGGCCCGCGCGTGATCCACACCGTGCGCGGACGTGGGTACCGGCTGGGCACTACGTGATCGGTCGACGCTCCATTCGGGCGCGAGTGCTGGCAGCCATGTTCGTGGTGCTGGTGCTCACCATGCTGGGCGTCGGTGTGGTCACCGACGCGGTCTTCATGAACCGGCAGATCAATGACATGGAAACGCGCCTCAACGCCGCGGCAGAGCATGCCCAGACGCTGGCGCAGGAACCCATCACCCCCGAGGAGCTGGTGGAGCACCTGGCTCGGGGCAACATGCACGCCGTGGTGCGGACCGCCGATGGGAAGATCGTCGGTGATCCCCGGCCGCCGGAGCGGACCCGCTACGTCACCGACTTCCCCCTGAACGCCCACGGGTCGCTGCGCGGCGTGGAGGTGACCGTCTGGGAGTCCACGGATTCCGTCGTGGGCGCCCGACGCTCCCTGGACGCCTCGCTGCTGCTGGTGGGGGTGCTCGGGATTGTCGGCGCCAGCCTGTTGACCGTCGTGATCACCGACGTCGCGTTGAAGCCGCTCGAGGTGATGGCGGACCGGGCGAACCGGATCAAGGAGGGCGAGCGCGGCATCCGGATGGCCGCCCCGCACGAGACCTCCGAGGTGGGCCGGACCGCGGCCGCCATCGACGGCATGCTGGATGAGCTGGAGGGTGCCGAGATCCGGGCGCGGGCCGCGGAGGCGCAGGCCCGGGCCTCCACCGAACAGATGCAGGGCTTCCTCTCCGATGCCGCCCATGAGCTCAAGACGCCAATGGCCGGGATCCAGGCGGCCGCCGAGTCCCTGATCCAGCTCCCGGAGGACGCCACCGAGGAGCGGGAGCAACTGGCCTTCCTGCTGGGCCGGGAGGCCAACCGCGGCGGGCACTTGGTGAACAGCCTGCTGGAGGCGGCCCGGGTGGACGCCGGCCCCCGCCTGAGCCTGGAAGTGCTTGACCTGGGGGATCTGGCCCTGGCCGAGCAGCGACGGATGTCCCTGGTGCACCCCAAGCTGGAGGTGCTGGTGCAGGGCGCCAACCAGCTGGTGCGCGCGGACCGGCAGGCCATGACCAGTGTGCTGCGCAATCTGGTGGACAATGCCGCCCGGGCCGCGGGGCCCGAGGGCTGGATTGTGATTGATCTGGGAACCGGCCAGCGCAATGGCACGGAGATGGCGGTGCTGCGGGTGGTGGACTCCGGCCCGGGTATTCCGGAGGAGGACCGGGAGCGGGTCTTCGACCGGCTGGTCCGGTTGTCCAGCACCGCGACGACCACCAAGGGATCGGGCCTGGGCCTGCCGATTGCCCGGGGTTATGCCCGGGCGCACGGCGGTGAGGTGGTCTACGTCGCCGACGCGGCCGGCCTTCCGCCCCACGAGGACGGCGAGCCGCGGCAACCGGGCGCCTGCTTCGAGGTCTCGCTTCCCCTTGCCCGCAAGGCCTCCGCGCCGGTCAACCGACGCCAGGAAGCGACCGCCTGAGAGTCCTCTGGCAGCCCCGTTGGTGGGCTCGGGCCCGGTGTACTAGTGTTCCCGACGAGTCCGTCGGGCACCCCACGGCTTTGACCCCTTTCCCAAGGTCATGCGTGCTCCTTTCCCTTGTGCCCGCGGTCTTGGTGACGCCCCTGTTGCTGCGCTGCGACGGGGGCGTCACGCTGCCCGGTGATCCCGCCGCATCACGCCCCTGCTCGGGCGAATATTCATTAGTGCGGGAGGGGCGCTGCTGCGACACAGAATATCAATGTCATTCGGCATATTTCTGGGTGCTGTGCTCTGCTGGTTGCCCGCCCGATGGGATCAATGGAATTAGTCGTATGACCGTCATATGACTGCTCCATTAAGCCGGTCATCAGTAATTGTCTGACAAGGTGAATCGCTGTATAGAGCCTAGTCAGAGGGCTTTGTTGAAATGCTGGCGGAAAGTCAAAACCTGGGCAATGATGGGAAGCGTTGCCCGCAAGGTTTCCAGGAGTGTCGTCGGGGACGACGGGAATTGGCCGGGTGTTCAGTGCGGTGAATTGATGTCCCGCGTTCGGGGGAGCGCGGCAATTCACGCCTGTCTGGAAGGACTGTGATGTCGCGTTCCCGTAATCTCTGTGTCCGTTCGGTGGCCTGTCTCGGGGCGCTGGCGGTGGCCTCCGGTAGCTGGTTCGGAGCGGGTACCGCTCTGGCCGACGAGCCCACGCCCACCCCGGCCCCACCCACCCCGGCCCGGTCAAGCGCCAGCGACGCCGAGGCCACCCCGTCGGCGCCGGTGACCAGCGCCAGCGCCGAGCCCAGCAAGGGCCCCGCCACCTCGTCGGCTCCCGCCAAGGACGGGCTGGTCACGGTGGAGATGTGGTGGATCCTGCCCGAGGGTGCCGATCCCAAGAATCCCTGGCCCTACACCCAGACCAGGATCCCCGTGGGGAGCCAGATCCCGTGCGGCCGGGTGGTGCAGACCGACGTCTACCGCGGCACCCAGGAGAAGCTGGACAGCCTGGGCGACACCCTGGAGCCCGGCGAGGACTATGACATCGTCGTCGACAGCAAGATCCTGACCGGGGAGAAGTGCGAGAGCCCGGCGCCCGAGCCGTCGGAGACGCCGGCGCCCGAGCCGTCCGAGACCCCGGCGCCCGAGCCGTCGGAGACGCCGGCGCCCGAGCCGTCCGAGACGCCAGCGCCTGAGCCGTCGGATTCGGCGGAGCCGGAGCCCACCGAGGACCCGAGCACCGAACCCAGCGACGAGCCGTCGCAGGAGCCCAGCACCGAGCCGAGCCAGCCCGCCGGGACCCGTCCCAGCGTCTTGCCCCACACCGGCGACCGGGCCGAGGCCCTGACCCCGATGTCCGCCGACGAGGGTGTCTCCCCGTGGGCGGTCGGTAGCGGGATCGGCGCCATCCTGCTGGGCGCGGGCTACCTGCGTCGACGCAAGAACTGAGCAGGCGGCCCCACGCCGGGCGTGGGGCTCCTGACAAGCCGCTGCGGGGTCCGACTCTTCTCGGGGGGAGTGCCGGGCCCCGTGGCCTGTTCACCGGGCGCGAAGAAGCTGGAAAGTGGGGCTCGGGTTGGCTTTGCTGGGGGGATGAAGAAGGTACTCCTTGTCCTGACCAGCACCGACGAGCTCGCCGGCGAGCCGACCGGTTACACCCTCAGCGAGGCCGCGCACCCGTGGAAGGTCTTCCGGGATGCCGGGCACGTGGTGGACTTCGCCTCCATCCAGGGCGGCACGCCCCCGGTGGACCCCAACAGTGAGCACGACGAGATCACCGAGGAGTTCGAGAACGACGAGACGGTGAAGGCCGGCCTGTACAACACGGCCAAGCTGGAATTCGTCGAGGCGGACCAGTACGACGCCATCTACCTGGTGGGTGGCCACGGCACCATGGCCGACTTCCGCGGCAATGAGCATTTGGCCCGGGTGGTCAAGCAGATGGCCGACGGTGGTGCGGTGGTCTCCGCCGTCTGCCACGGCCCGTCGGGGCTGCTCGACGTCGAGCTGGCCAACGGCCTGCGCATCGTGGAGGGGCGCAAGGTGGCGGCCTTCACCGATTCCGAGGAGGACGCCATCGGCAAGGCAGATCAGATGCCCTTCCTGCTGTCCTCGGAGCTGGAGGCCCAGGGCGCCAATCTGGTCCAGGCCGACGACTGGGAGGAGTGCGTCGCCGTCGACGAGCTGCTGGTCACCGGCCAGAACCCGGCCTCGGCTGCGGGCGTCGCCAAGGAGGTGGTGAAGATCCTCACCACCCTGGTGCGGGAGGAGAAGGCCGAGGAGGAGGCTGCCGCCGAGGAGCTCCGTGCCGAGAAGGATGCGGAGAAGGAGTCCGACGAGCAGTGACCTTGCGGCCGGGGTGACCACGATGGCCGAGCCTGTCGAGGCCCCCACAGTGCACTGCGACCCCGCAGGGCACCCTGACTCCGACGATGTTGTCTAGACCCCGCCGACGGGGGTCCGGGTGGCCCGGGCCGGAGCGAGGTGGACTGCGGGGGTCGTGGTGCCGCGTCCATTCCGGGAACCGGGCCCGCGGACCCTGCCGTCCGACCTGTCGAGCGTGACATCATGGCCGGACAGGGAGGTGGATGGTGATGATCGGGGAGCGGGACGAGGACCGTCGGATCCAGGAACGGACCGAGCGCGCCCAGCGGGCCGCGGATGGCAACTGGAGCTTCACCGGCCCCAGCTCCACCCTTTCCATGCGGCAGTGGCGCGAACCCAGCACCGTCTCCAGCCTGTCCAGCCTCAACTCCCTGGGGCTCAAGGCGCCGGCGGCCGAGCAGCCCGCCCCGGCCAACCGGCCCGAACCGGTGCAGATGCCGAAGCTGGAGGACTTCGACTACGACGGCGACGAGGGCCCGATGCTCCCCGTCGAACGACTGGCCCAGCCCGCCCCGCTGCTGGCCCCCGACCCGCTGCAGCCGCAACCGCTGGGGGCGCCGGTGAGCCAGCAACCGATGCCGCATCAGCCGACCCAGCCCGCCGGGTTCCTGCAGCAACAGAGCTGGGGGCAGGTGGCCGGCCTGCCCGGACAGCAGCGGTTGGCCCGACGCGCCACGGCGGCTCAGGCCAACCGGCCCGCCGCAGGAGCCAGGGGACGCTCAGCGCTGCTGCTCTTCTTTGGCCTGTTCCTGTTTGGTCCGGCGCTGGTCGGGGTGATCGGTGGCGCGGTGCGGGCGGTCTGGCCCGATTCGGAACAGGTGCAGCCGGTGATCCAGGGCCAGGAGGTGAGCACCAGCTTCGGCACCTTCCGGGTGCCGTCGGGCTGGGGTCTGAGTGCGTCGCAGATCTCCGACGAGACCGTGACCCTGACCCCTGACTGGGATCCGGACTCCTCTCTGATGGTGAGTCAGGCCTCCCGGGTGGAATCCGACGTCGCCACCGATTGCCGGGGGCTGTTGGACAGCGCCGATGATCCCGTAGAAATCTCCGGAAGCCCGCTGATCGACGGCCAGCAGAGCGTGGGCTTCCGCGGTCACGACGCCAAGGGCGCGACGGTCAAGGCCTACTGTGCGCAACGCAATGGCGGGATGATCGGCATCGTCGGCACCACCCAGCAGGGGCCGACCAGCCGACTGGACAGCGCGATGAACCGCGTTGCCAGCACGCTGCACTGAGCAGGCCGGACAGTCAGCACGATCCCTCACCCCGACGCCTGTGGCGTGGCCCCGCATGACAGACTGGAGGCAGCCCAACGAAGGAGTGAAGATGGCTGAGTTTGCCTACGAGGACATGCTGCCGCTCGGCAAGGACGAGACCCCCTACCGCTTGCTGACCACCGAGGGTGTCAGCGTCGAGGAAGGCCCGGGTGGGCGCCAGTTCCTGCAGGTGGCCCCGGAGGCCCTCACGCTGCTGGCCGAGACCGCGATGCACGACATCGCCCACTACCTGCGTCCCGCCCACCTGGCCCAGCTGAAGAAGATCATGGATGATCCGGAGGCCAGCCCCAATGACAAGTTCGTCGCGCTGGACCTGCTGAAGAATGCCAACATCGCGGCCGGCGGCGTGCTGCCGATGTGCCAGGACACGGGCACCGCGATCGTCTCCGGCCACCGCGGCCAGCACGTGCTCACCGAGGGCCCCGACGAGAAGGCCCTGGCCCTGGGCGTCTACAACGCCTACACCAAGCTGAACCTGCGCTACTCGCAGAACGCCCCCATCACCATGTGGGAGGAGAAGAACACCGGCTCCAACCTGCCGGCGCAGATCGACATCGAGGCCGCCACCGGCCATGACGTCGACGAGTACCAGTTCCTGTTCATGGCCAAGGGCGGCGGTTCGGCCAACAAGAGCTACCTGTACCAGGAGACCAAGGCCATCCTGAACCCCGACTCCATGATGAAGTTCCTGGAGGAGAAGATCCGCAGCCTGGGCACCGCGGCCTGCCCGCCCTACCACCTGGCCATCGTGATTGGCGGCACCTCGGCCGAGTGGGCCCTGCGCACCGCCAAGTACGCGTCGGCCAAGTACCTGGACACCCTGCCCGACCACGGCGACATCACCGGCCACGGCTTCCGCGACCACGAGCTGGAGGAGAACGTGCTGGAGCTCACCCGCAAGCTCGGCATCGGCGCCCAGTTCGGCGGCAAGTACTTCTGCCACGACGTGCGCGTGGTGCGCCTGCCCCGGCACGGCGCCTCGCTGCCCGTCGCGATCGCCGTCAGCTGCTCGGCCGACCGGCAGTGCAAGGCCAAGATCACCAAGGACGGCGTCTTCATCGAGCAGCTGGAGTTCGAGCCGGCGCAGTACATGCCGGATCACGTCGACGCCGATCTGGATGCCGAGAGCGACGGGATCTCCGGCACCGGCAAGGGCGCCGCGGTGAAGATCGACCTGAACAAGCCGATGCCCGAGATCCTGGCCGAGCTGTCCAAGCACCCGGTCAAGACCCGCCTCTCGCTGACCGGCACCCTGGTGGTGGCGCGTGACATCGCCCACGCCAAGATCCGCGAGCGCCTGGATGCCGGCGAACAGATGCCGCAGTACATGAAGGACCACCCGGTCTACTACGCCGGACCGGCCAAGACCCCGGACGGCATGGCGTCGGGTTCCTTCGGTCCGACGACGGCCGGCCGGATGGACTCCTATGTCGACCAGTTCCAGGCAGCCGGTGGCTCCATGGTGATGCTGGCCAAGGGCAACCGTTCCCAGCAGGTCACCGACGCTTGCAAGAAGCACGGCGGCTTCTACCTGGGCTCGATCGGTGGCCCCGCCGCCCGCCTGGCCCAGGACTGCATCAAGAAGGTGGAGGTGCTGGAGTACCCCGAGCTGGGCATGGAGGCCGTGTGGCGGATTGAGGTGGAGGACTTCCCGGCCTTCATCGTCGTCGACGACAAGGGCAATGACTTCTTCACCGAGGTGAACAAGCCGTTGGTGATGAACATCTCCACCCGCCCGGACATCGATTCCGCCGGCGACACCGAGGGCAAGAAGTAGTCGACCCTCGCCTCACTCAGCGCCGAGCGATGAGCTCACCCAGCCACGATCCTCGAGCCTGTCGAGGGGTCTGAACAGCTGAGCAGCCTGTCGAAGGGAAGGGCCCGGGTTTCACGTGGAACTCCACGCGCAACCCGGGCCCTCGCTGTTCGATGCCAGCTGATGGCTTTGGAAAGGCCTAGCCAGCTGGCTAGTTTGGCCGCCAGGTTGCCCGAGGATCCTTGGGTGACTCGCCATCCCAGCTCACGAGGTCGGCGTCGCGGAGCTTGGTGAGATGTCGCAGCACGGTCGGGCGCGTTAGACCGACGAGCTCGGCAATTTGTCCGGTCCCCAAGGGGCGCTGCGCCAGACGCAGAGCAGTAAGAATGCGCTCCCCGGATTCCCCGATCTGCGTGATGACTTCACCGGGGATGGCGTTGCTGGCCAGCAAGGTCAGGCGCACCGCCTCGGATGCCTGTACGTAGATAGGGTCCACCAGTCCGATGCGTCGCATCTCGCTGAAGATTCGTCGGATGCCCTCGCCCAGCTCCTGAGTGACTCCGAGGTCGGCGCACACGCGAGCGATCCGTGGGTTTCGTGCATTCCGGCTTATGGACTCAGGCCGTGTTGGGTCCACCATGCCCGGGAAGCGGCCGGGGCTGGTGATCTCCAGCCGATTGGGAAAGATCTCGACGCGGATGTGATCGCCACCGATGCTGTAGGACCGGTGCACCAGTGCATTGACCAGGCCCTCCAGCCATGCGTCTCTTGGGATGATGGGTACGCCTTCGAATCGTCCGGACTCCGCCAACGCTCGGCGGCGTGGCATCAGCTGTTCGATGGCGGCCGTGGCTGCAGCAATCTGGGTAGGCAGCGAGCCCTCACATCTGATGTCAGCACCGTCCTCCAGTGTGTGGGTTCTTCCGACACCACGTTCATTGTCTGAGTACCGCAGGATTCGTACGTGTGCATTGGGGAACGTCGACTGCGGTCGATCTGCGAACAACAAATGGGCAGCGACAGTGACGCTGCCCTCCTTGGTGAGCAGGTCTCGGGCATGAAGGGCGAGCTCTGGGGAAGACGAGCCAAGAGCTTCCTGGTAGCTTCGCAGCTGGGGTAGCAGATCGGCCACAGTACCGCCGGGAGCCGCCGTGCCATCGAAGCAAACGGTGCCGCGATCCCATTCCAGCTCTTGACGCTGCGCGAAGGAGAGTCGCCGCGACTCGTCGCCGATGCGCTGGTAGCACTCACCCTTGTTCGTTTCGTGCACATGGTCCCCGGGGCCCACACGGAAAACCAGGACTCGGCCCATGGTCGTGGCGAGCTCGTGAACTTGAGTGCGTACGCACGGCCGAGTGAAGTCAGCAGCCGCCTGGCGAAGCTCATTGTCGGCCCGATCCGAGACGGGTACGACGCCTCCCGCGGAGAGCCCCGCAATGACCACTCCACCCTCCGAGTTCGCCATTGCTACCAGAGGTACGGCCAGATCCGCTGGCTTGATCACACCGGACTTGCGCTCAAACCACTGGTTCTCAGGCAGGCGCAGCAGCGCCTCGACGGCATCATCTGCCGGTAGTGCAAGAGCCTGATCAACCGCCGCGGGATACATGCTCTAACTCTAACAATTTTAGAGTGCTTTACAGTAGACGTTCACGCTTGGCCCCCGGCGACAAGGTATTGGTGCGCTGGGGCGGTGCTGGGTGGCGGGCCACCGAGTGGGCCGAAAGGCTGGCAGCCACGGAGCGCCCTCGTGCGAACCCCAGTAGAAGCGGCGCTCCCAGCTGCGAGCCAGCGTGATCTGGCCGTCGCGAAGCTCGCCGGTGATGCTGGTCCAGATCCCCTGGCCGGGCTGCTGTTACCGATGGCGCGCCTTCGACAGCAGGGCTGCAGGGTGGAACTTCACCTGGTCGGTGGTGCCGTCGGCCAGGGTGACCCGGCCGGTGTTGACCAGCCGACCGAGGCAGTGGCCGTAGGTGAAGCTCGCCTCGATGGCGTCACCTGGCAGCTGCGACCGCCAGGCCTCGACGATGGCCCGATCGTGCTCCTCCTGCAGGGGGTGCGGGGCGTAGTGCGGATGGTGATCCGGATCGCTCATGGTGGCCTCTTCATCGTCCGGCTGGGTGGCTCCACGCTAACCCCGCCGGGATCAGAAGGCCGTCGCTGCAGGAGGCGTGGCAATCCTTCACGCAGCAGCCCCGGCGACGAGGCATTGGCCGTCGTCGCCGGGGACACTGTGCGGTCCTGCCTGGGCTCAGTTCTTGAGCGGCTTGCGGGTCTTGGCCATGTGCTCGGCGCGGGCCACGCTGTCCGGGTGGGTGTAGGCCTCCAAGGTGCAGGCCGTCTCCAGCAGGCTCAGCTCGCTTTCGCCCTGCTCCTGGTCGTCGGGGCCGGTGGCGACGTAGAGCTTCTCCAAGGCCCGCAGGATTCGGGCGTCGTTCTCGCTCATGTCCTTGCCCTGCCAGGTCGGCTCCAGCTCGGAGCCGGCGGGTAGCCGACGGATGGTGGCCTCGGCGGACGTGGTGTAGCCGTCGGCCAACCGCTCGGCGGCCTCCAGCGCCACCCCGAGCACGTGGTCGGGGGAGAGCGCGATCAGGTCGTCGGTGTGCAGCATGCCGCGGGCCTCCAGCTCGAAGGCGCCGGCCACCGGCTTCGCGTCGGCAATCACCGCGAAGGCGGAACGCACCGGATCCTCGACGCCGGCCTCCTGCATCACTCGCACCGTCTGCACCGAACCGCCCCAGCCGGGCAGCAGCCCGACGGTGCGCTCCGGCATGCCCAGCTGGGCCTCGGAATGCACCACCGCCAGATCCGAGTGCAGCACCAGCTCCGCGCCGCCACCCAGCGCCACGCCACGGACCGCGGACACCACCGGGAAGGGGGCAGAACGCAGCCGGCCAAAGAGCTCCGCCCCACGACGGATGAAGGCCTCGATGGCCGCCCGGTCACCGGCGGCACCCAGCCCGGCCAATGTCGCCAGGTCCGCCCCGGCGCAGAAGGCGCGCTCATTGTCCGACGCCACCACCAGGGCGCGCAGGCCCCAGGCGTCGGCCTGCGCCAGCACCTGGTCAAACAGGTCCAGCACACCCGGCTGCAGCGAGTTCATCGGCGTCTTCATGCTGAACAGGCCAATGCCGTTGCCCACCTGGTGCACCACGGCGGCGTCATTCTCCGCCCAGACCGGCGCCTCGGCGGTCAGCCCGGCGACGGTCACCACCCCGGCGCGCGGGGCGGGCTGCACCACGTCGCCACTGGCGGAGAGCACCTGGCCGGCCGACGGGTAGAAACCGCCCGCGGCCACGGCGGCGCTCAGCAGCGCCGGCACTTCGTGACCCGTCGCCCGGTACTGGTCAACAATCCAGTCCAGCCCGACGGCATCGGCCAGCGCGAACGGACCGCGCTGCCAGCCGTAGCCCAGCACCATCGCCTGATCCACATAGTCCACCGTGTCGGCCACCTCGGGCGCGGTGACGCAGCAGTAGTCCAGGGTCTCCCGGAAGGTATCCCAGGCCCACCGGCCGGCGGGGCTGTCGGTACTCATCACGCCGCGGGCGTCCTTCGCGGCCAGCGCGGGATCGTCGGGCAGTTGCTTGGCGCGGTACTCGAAACCATCGGTGACCACCTCGTCGCGGCCCCGGTAGAAGCCCGAGGCGCCGGTGCGGCCGGTCAGCCCGCGCTCCACCAGCCCGGTCACCAGCGGATTGTTGATGATGTCAAAGCGATGGAAGGCGTCGGATTGTGGCAGCGCCTGGTGAAGGCTGCCCCACACCGGGCGCACCAGCTGCAGCCCGATGTAGTCGAACAGCCCGAAGACGCCGGTGCGCGGAATCCCGAAGGGCTTGGAGAAGACCGCGTCGGCCAGCTCCATCGGCAGCCCGGCATCCAGCGCCAGGCAGGCCGCCGATTCCATCCAGAAATTGCCGATCCGGTTGGCGATGAAGCCGGGGGTGTCCCGGCAGGGCAGCGCCACCTTGCCCAACTGCTGTTCCAGCACCAGATTCAACCGCTCGATGACGGCCGGATCGGTATCCGGGGAGGAAACCACCTCCACCAGCCGCATCACCCGCGGCGGGTTGAAGAAGTGGGTGATGGCGAAGTGCTTGCGCAGATCCGGCTCCATCCCTTTGGTCAGCTGCGCCAGCGGAATGGTCGACGTGTTGGACGACACGATGCTGCCGCTCTGTCGGTGCTGGGCGATCTTGGCGTAGGTGTCGGCCTTCACCTGCGGATCCTCGAAGACGGCCTCGACGATCCACTCCGCCTCGCCCAGTCGGGCCAGGTCGTCGTCGGTGTTCACCGGGGTGACCCGCGCCGCGAAGCCGGGCTGCATGAAGCCGCGACGCTTCACCTGCGCGTCAATCCCGGCCTGCGCCCGGGCGGAGCGCTGCTCGGCCGGGTCACCGGGCTTGGTGTCGGGCGCGGGGATGTCGAAGAGCAGCACCTCAACCCCGGCATTGGCCAGGTGGGCGGCGATGCCGGCGCCCATGGATCCCGCGCCCAGCACCGCGGCGGTGCGAATCGGGGCGTCGATGGCGGGGACGAGCTGGTGGCTGGTCATCGTGCTCCTTCCAGCACCAGGGCGATGCCCTGACCGCCGCCGATGCACATGGTGATCAGCGAATAGCGGGCTTGGGCGGCGTGCATCTCGTAGATCGCCTTCACCGCCAGCATCACGCCGGTGGCGCCGACGGGATGCCCCAGCGCGATGCCGCCGCCGTTGGGATTGGTCTTGGCCGGGTCGAAGCCCAACGCGTCGGAGACCGCCAGCGCCTGCGCGGCGAAGGCCTCGTTGGACTCGATCACGTCCACCTGGTCCAGGGTGATCCCGGCCTTGGCAAGGGCCTTCGGCACGGCAGCCACCGGCCCGATGCCCATCAGGTTGGGCGCGACGCCGGCCATGCCCCAGCCCGCCACCCGGGCCATCGGCTTCAGGCCGTGCTGCTTTACCGCCTCGCCGGAGGCCAGCAGCACCGCGGCGCCACCGTCGTTGATGCCCGACGAGTTGCCGGCGGTCACAGTGCCGTCCTTGGTGAAGCTCGGCTTCAGGGTGGCCAGCTTCTCCACGGTGGTGGCGCGTGGGTGTTCGTCGACGTCGAAGGTGACAGTCTCCCGGCCCTTGCGCACCTCGATGGGCGCGATCTGCTCCGCGAAGGTGCCATTGGCCATGGCCGCGGCGGCCCGACGCTGGGATTCTGCCGCGAACTCGTCCTGACGCTCCCGGCTGATGCCGTACTTCTTCGCCACATTCTCCGCGGTGACACCCATCAGGTAGCCGTTGAAGGGGCAGGTGACGGTGCCCGAGAGCCAGTCGTAGAGCACCCCGTCGCCCATCTTCTTGCCGGCGCGCATCCCGGTGACCGAGTACGGCGCGCGACTCATCACCTCATTGCCGGCGGCCAGGGTGAGCTGGGCGTCACCGGTCATGATCGACTGCGCACCGGAGACGATCGCCTGCACGCCGGAGCCGCACAGCCGGTTCACGGTCAGGGCGTCGGAATCCTCCCGCATCCCCGCGCCGATGCTCACCATCCGCGAGGTGTACAGGTCCTCGCCGGCGGTCGGGATGATCTGCGCGACGAAGGCGTTGTCGATCGCCGTCGGATCCACCGCGGCGCGCTCGATGGCGGCCTTGGCGGCGTGGGTGCCGAGCTGGACGGGGGTGTGGTTGCTCAGCGAGCCCATGAAACTGCCGATGGCGGTGCGGGCTCCGGAAACCAGGTAGACGTCGGTCATGTCGATGCTCCTGAAAGGCTTGGGGGTCGGCTTGGGTCAGTTGTGCAGGTCGAGGGCGACGTGGACTTCCGGTTCGGTGTACTCGCGGATGTCCTCGACGGTGATGCCGGGGGCCAGCTCCGTCAGCACCAGACCGTGATCGGCCACCTGGAAGACGCCCAGGTTGGTGATCACCAGGGAGATGGCGCCGGCCGCGGTCAGCGGGTAGGTGCACTCCTTGAGGATGCGGTGCTCGCCGTGCACGTTGAGGTGCTCCATGATGGCGATCACCCGCTGCGCGCCCTTCACCAGGTCCATCGCGCCGCCCATGCCATTGGTCTTGCGGCCGGGGATGCCCCAGTTGGCAATGTCGCCCTTCTCGCTGACCTGCAGCGCGCCCAGCACGGCGGTGTTCACGTGCTTGCCGCGGATCATGTCGAAGCTGCGCACCGAATCGAAGGTGGAGCCGCCGGCGGCCAGGGTGGTGGTCTGCTTGCTGGCATTGATCAGGTCCGCGTCCACCTCGTCGGGCAGCGGGAAGGGGCCGAACTTCAGCAGGCCGTTTTCGGACTGGAAGATGACCTGGACGTCTTCGGGCAGGTAGTCCGGGATGCTGGTGGGGATGCCGACGCCCAGGTTGACGTAGCTGCCGTCGGCCAGTTCCTTGGCGGCGCGGGCGGCGATCCCGGCGCGGGTCCAGCCAATGGGCTGGCCATGCTCATTCCTGGCGACGAGTGCCTCGTGCGGCTCGTTGTCGTCCGGGTCCTCCGAGCGGGTGATGATCCGCTCCGCCACCTTGTCGGCGGCCTGTTCCGGGGTGAGTACCAGGATCCGGTCGACGAAGATGCCCTGCAGGTGGATCTCCTCGGGGCGCAGCTCGCCGGTCTCGACCAGCTCCTCCACCTCGACGACGGTGGTCTTGCCGCACATGGCGGCCGACGGGTTCATGTTCTGCGCGGTCAGCCGGAAGACCAGGTTGCCGTCGCGATCGGCCTTGTGGGCGCGGATCAGCGCGAAGTCGGTGGTGATCGCCTCCTCCAGTACGCACAGCTCCTCGGTGCCGTCGGCGCGGGTGAAGACCCGGGTCTCCTTGGGCTCCGAGCGCAGGATCACATTGCCGTCGGCGTCGTAACGGACGGGCAGGCCGCCCTCCGAGACCATCGAGCCGGCGCCGGTGGGGGTGAAGAAGGCGGGGATGCCGGCGCCGCCGGCCCGCATCCGCTCGGCCAGGGTGCCCTGCGGGATCAGGTCGACGTCGATCTCGCCGGTCAGATACTGCCGCTCCAGGGCCTTGGCGAAACCGACGAAGGAGCCGCAGAACTTGCGCATCAGGCCGGCCTCCACCACCTTCGACAGACCCATGGCGGTCTCGTCGATCTGGGTGCCGGGGTTGTTGGAGTAGACCTCCAGGTCACCGACGCCGCGTTCGACGATGCCGTCGATCAGGACGAAGGGGGTGCCGCAGGTGCCGAAGCCACCGACGGAGAGTTTCATGCCGGGCGTGAGGCCCTCCAGTGCTTCATCCAGCGAAGAGACAACTTTGTCAATCATCGTGGTTCCTTAGGGAATTGTGGGTGAGCTTGGGTGGTGAGTGGTAGTCAATACGAATGACGATTCGTATTGGATTGCAGGGAAGGTAGCAAGCGGCTCACGGCAAAGTCAATGGTTTGGGGAGTCCCATGTTCTGGGGCCTCGACAGGCTCGGCGCAACTGCGGTTTGTCCGCTCCGGGCTCATCCCAACAGGTCTGCGCCACAAACTGCATCCTGACTGGGGTCCAGTGTCCATGAGGCACTGGGTGGGACTGAGGATGCAGTTTGTGGCGCAGACCGGCGGATCGTTGGTCACTCAGATCAAGGGATGGGACGTGACCGGAGCCAGGGCCCTGGCTTGTCGGGGGGCTTGGGGTCAGGGACCCCTACCTGGCGTCGGGCATGTCCGTGCGCAGCAGTCGGAGCGCCGCGTTGGCGTAGAAGTCGCACAGCACGTCCAGGGGCTGGCGGCCGTCGGGCTTGTACCACTGGGAAACGCCGGTGCCCATGTCGATGATGAAGTAGGCGACGATCTTGGCGTCGGGGGTGGTGAAGTCGCCCGTCGCAACCCCCTCATTGATCAGATCGATCCAGTGTTGCACGTAGTCACGGCGCAATTGGCGAACCTGGCTGGCGTAGGGTTCCTGCAGCGCCTTGACCTCTCGGTTGGAAACCCGCACGGGCGCGGCGTGTTCGGCGTGGAAGCGCGCGTGGTTGCGCATCGCCGCCACCACCTTGTCCCGCGGGTTGGCCAGTCCGGCCAGGGATTCGTCGTACTGCCGCAGCAGCTCCTGGTGGATCCACAGGCTGATCTCGCCCAGCACCTCCTGCTTGGAGGAGTAGTGGTTGTACAGGCTGGAGGCGCGCATGCCGAGCGCCCGCGCAATGTCCTCCATGCCGGCGCCGTAGTAGCCACGCTCGTCGAAGAGCTGGATGGCGGCGGTGCGGATCTGGGTGCGCCGGGTGATGCTGGCCATGACAACTCCGAATCTGTGGTGACAAGTGCTTTCGTCGGGCTGGCCCGACGAGTGGGATCGAACCCTTGACAGCCTACGGGGTGCCACTCATACTAGTCGAAACGAATCACCATTCGTAAAATGGTCAATTCACGCGACCTGGATCAAGGATGATCCGGTCATCTCGAACCTTGCTTGTGCTATTTCCCAACGCAGAAAGGCTCGCCATGCCCGAAGAAATGCTCGCGGACTCGACGGATTTCTATGCCCTGTTCTCTGACGTCGAGGGCTCCGACCAGGATTTCTGGCAGCGTGCCCGCCAGTTCGGCTCCGAGGCCGCGCCCCAGGTGAACGACTGCTGGGAGCAGGCCAGCTACCCGGTGCACCTGGTCAAGCGGATGGGGGAGCTCGGGCTGGTCTCCGATGGGCTGGACATTCCCGGCCTGGACACCATGTCTCCGCTGGCCGCCGGCCTGGTGATGATGGAGATTGCCCGCTGCGACGTCTCGATGGCCGCCTTCGTCGCCATCCAGGGCGGGCTGGTGCTGCGTTCCATCCACAGGTATGGCTCCGACGAGCAGAAGCAGCAGTGGCTCACCCCGCTGGCCAAGGCCGAGAAGCTGGCCGGCTTCGGGCTGACCGAACCCACCCACGGCTCGGACTCCGTCGCGTTGGAGACCACCGCCCGTCGCGACGGCGACGAATGGGTGATCAACGGCCAGAAGATGTGGATCGGCAACGGCGGCGTCGGAGACATGACCGTGATCTGGGCCCGGATGGACGACGGCGAGGTCGGCGCCTTCCTGGTTGACCAGAAGACCCCCGGCTACTCCGCCGAGATGATCACCGGCAAGGTTTCCTTCCGGATCATCCCGCAGGCCACCATCACCATGACCGACATGCGCGTGCCGGAGAGCTGCCGGATGCCCGGCGCGACGTCCTTCAAGTGCGCCGCGACGGTGCTCTTCTTCACCCGCTCAGCGATCTCCTGGATGGCGCTCGGTTCCGCGATGGCCTGCTACGAGGCGGCGCTGAAGCACTCGTTGGAGCGACAGCAGTTCGGCAAGCCGCTCGCCAGCTTCCAGTTGATCCAGCAGCGGCTGGCCAACATGCTGCAGGACCTCACCTCGATGGCGCTGCACTGCCGTCGGATCGCGGATCTGGAGGCCGCGGGCAAGCTGGTGCAGCAGCAGGCGTCGATGGCCAAGCTGCACAACACCCGTGCCGCCCGACGGATCGCCGCCGAAGCCCGGGACATGCTGGGCGGCTCCGGAATCCTGCTGGAGAACAATGTGATGCGGCACATGGCCGACATCGAGTCCATGCACACCTTCGAGGGCACCGAATCCGTCCAGTCCCTGATCCTGGGCAAGAAGATCACCGGGATCGGCGCCTTCCGCTGACCTCAGGCAATCCCATCCCGCCACCGCCGACGGCCCCGAAAGGACCACCCCGATGAGCAACGAGATCCTCTCCACCAGCACCACCGACTTCTTCTCCGTCTTCGCCGACGTCGAGGGGGCCGATCTGGCCGCCTGGCGTCGCGCGCAGACCTTTGGCGCCGAGACCACCCCGCAGATCAATGAGTACTGGGAACGAGCCGAGTACCCGATCCACCTGGTCAAGCGCCTGGGTGAGCTGAACCTGATTGCCGACGGGCTGGATGTGCCCGGGCTGGAGAAGATGTCCCCGTTGGCCGCCGGCCTGGTGATGATGGAGGTGGCCCGGGCCGACGCGTCGATGGGCACCGTGATCGCGGTGCAGGGCGGGCTGGCGCTGCGCTCCATCCACATGTGGGGGTCCCCGGAACAGAAGGAGAAGTGGCTGGGCCCGATCGCCAGGTGCGAGCAGCTGGCGGCCTTCGGGCTGACCGAGCCGGACCACGGCTCCGACTCCGTTGCGCTCAGCACCACCGCTCGTCGGGAGGGCGACGAGTGGGTGCTGAACGGCCAGAAGCGGTGGATCGGCAACGGTTCCGTCGGCGACGTCACGGTGATCTGGGCCCGGATGGACGACGGCGAGGTGGGCGGCTTCATCGTCGAACAGGACACCCCCGGCTACCGGGCCGAGACCATTCAGGGCAAGGTCTCCATGCGGGCCATCCCGCAGGCCCTGATCACCATGACCGACATGCGCGTGCCCGAGGCCAACCGGCTGCCGGGCGCGACCAGTTTCCGTGCCACCTCCAGCGTGCTGTTCACCACCCGCTCCGGGATCAGCTGGATGGCGCTGGGTTCCGCGATCGCCTGCTACGAGGCCGCGCTGGAGCACGCCCAGACCCGGATCCAGTTCGGCAAGCCGCTGGCCAGCTACCAGTTGATCCAGCAGCGGCTGGTCAACATGCTCGATGAGGTGACCAGCATGGCGATGTACTGCCGTCGTCTGGCCGATCTGGAGGCCGTGGGCAAGTTGATCCCGCAGCAGGGGTCGATGGCCAAACTGCACAACACCCGCGCGGCCCGCCGGATCGCCGCCGAGGCCCGGGACATGCTGGGTGGCACCGGAATCCTGCTGGAGAAGCACGTGATGCGCCACATGGCCGACATTGAGGCGATGCACACCTTCGAGGGCACGGAATCCATGCAGTCGCTGATCCTGGGCAAGAAGATCACCGGAGTGGGCGCCTTCCGCTGAGCCCGGTTCCCGCGCTCCCTGCCCCTGTCCTCGCACGGACCCCGGGCCCGTCGAAGGGGCTCCCCATTCCGCGTCGGACTCGATACCGTCAGGGGTATGACCAGAAGAATCCTGGTGGTGGACGACGAGCCGGGCATCCGCGCGGTGCTGCGGGAGTACCTGCGCTCCGACGGGCACGAGGTGGTGGAGGCACGGACCGGCGCCGAGGCGCTGGCGGCCTTCCGCGCGCAGCCCGTTGACCTGGTGCTGCTGGATGTCGGCCTTCCGGATGTCGACGGGTTGGAGGTGCTTCGGCTGCTGCGCCAGACCAGCGAGGTCTACGTGATCCTGGTCACCGCCCGCGCCGAGGAGGTGGACAAGCTCGTCGGTCTGCAGGTGGGTGCCGATGACTACATCACCAAGCCGTTCAGCCCGCGCGAGGTGGCGGCCCGGGTGAAGACGGTGCTGCGGCGGGCGCGGAATGGGGAGGCGACGACCCCCCGACAGGCTCGGGGACCGGAGAGGGTCGTCCTTGAGGACCTCACCATCGAGCCGGAGCGACGCGAGGTGACCCGCGCCGGTCAGCCCGTCGAGCTGTCCGCCCTGGAGTTTGACCTGCTGCTGGCGCTGGCCGGCTCGCCCGGCCGGGTCTGGTCCCGACGGCAGCTGCTGGAGCAGGTGTGGGGCGGCGACTTCTTCGGCGACGAGCGGGTGGTGGACGTGCACATCCGCAACCTGCGCCGCGCGCTGGCTGACGACGCGGCCCGGCCGCAGATCATCGCCACGGTGCGGGGCGTCGGCTACAAGTTCCTGCCGGGTGCCTGATGAGTGGGTCCAGGGTGAGACTTCACGGCTGGGAGCGGCTGTCCGCCCGGCTGGTGCTCAGCCATCTGCTGGTGGCGCTGGTTGCGACGCTGAGCACCTACGCGGTGGTGCGCTGGTGGGCCCCGGCCCTGTTTGACCAGTCCCTGTCCGGCCAGGGCCCCGGTGCGGGAATGGGCCCGGGCGGTTCCCCGGGTTCGGGGCGGGGCCCGGGGAGCGGGCCCGGGCCGGGCTTGCGACGCCAGTTCGCTGAGGCCGTGAACCGGGCCGTCGTGGTGGGTGGCCTGCTGGGCGTCCTGGCCGCGGGGGCACTGGCTGTGCTGCTGGCCCGCCGGATCACCCGCCCGCTGCTGCAATTGCGGGAGGCCGCGCGCCGGATGGCCGGCGGGGAGTACCGGGTGCCCGTGCCGGCCAGCTCCACCGTCGAGATTGCGCAGCTCTCCCGCGACGTGGCGAGCCTGGGTGCCCAGCTGGCCGACACCGAGGCCCGTCGGGTGCGGTTGCTGGGGGAGTTTGCGCACGAGCTGCGCACCCCGCTGACCGTCGCCAATGGCTACCTGGAGGCGATGGTCGACGGGGTGCTGCCCGCCGACGCCGAGCGGCTTTCCCTGGTGCAGGAGGAATTGCGGCGCGTCACGCGGCTGGGCGGTGACCTCTCCGCGCTGTCCAGGGCGGAGGAGGGGAGGCTGGAGCTGCACCCCGTCGAGTGTCGCCTGGACGAGCTGGCAGCCCGGGTGGCGGACCGGCTCCGGCCCCAGGCCGACGACGCCGGGGTCGCGTTGGTGGTGGCGGTCGCGCCGACGAGCGGCCGGGTGGACCCGGACCGGCTGGCCCAGGTGCTGACCAACCTGGTGGGCAATGCCCTGCGCGCCACCCCCGCCGGTGGGCGGATCACCGTGACCTGCCATCCCGACGAAACCGAGGCCCGTGGCGCGGTGCTCAGCGTCGCCGACACCGGGGTGGGCCTGGCCGCCGCGGACCTGGAGCGGATCTTCGAGCGCTTCTACCGGGCCGGGGAGGCGCGCCCGGATGGCGGCACCGGGATCGGGTTGACCATCGCCCGGGGGATCGTCGAGGCGCACGGTGGCACTCTGACCGCCACCTCCGACGGGCCAGGGAAGGGTGCCACCTTCACCGTGCGCCTCCCCTGACCCAGACGCGGGCCCGGACCGGGGCCGGACACGGGTTCGAAAGCTTCCGCCGACGGCCGGCGGCCGGTGGGCACTTGGGCAGCTGACCCATGCCAAAGTTGGCGCCGTAGCGGACACAGAAGTGGATTGGACACGTTCAAATCGCCAAATAGCTGCCAACTTTGGCAGGCCCCTCGTCGGGGCACTGGATGAGCAGGGTCGACTGGACGGTGCTGTTCACCGGCCGCGGCGACTTCACCAATGAGGAGGCCACCGCGCTGGCCTGGGGTTCGGACCCCTGAATCGCTCGGCTACCGGGCAGCGGAACGCCGCCCCGGTCCGAGATCCGGGGCGGCGTTGACGGTGGGCGTTCCCCGGAGGTGTTGGGGAAGCTTGCGGGTCCCGACGGGTGGGCGGTCTGTGCCCACCGTGAGGATCGTCACGGGGCCTGGATTGCCGGCCAGCCCGCAACGGGGCCTGGACTCGCAGCGCTCCTCACCGGTCTGTCAGCCCGCTCACCACCGCGGTGGCCCAGCGGGTGTTCAGCGGTTGGAGCAGTCCTGGCGTGGGGTGCCATTGCCGGCTCCCCGGCCCTGACCCATGCCCTTGCCCTGACCCATGCCCTTGCCCTGACCCATGCCCTTGCCCTCGCCCTGACCGGTGCCGCGCCGCGGACCCATTGACTGGCCCTGCTGACCGGCACCCGGTCCGCGCTGTGCGGCCTGCTGGCCCTTTCCCTGCTGGGTCTTTCCCTGCTGGCAGGTGCCCTGTTGCCCAGAGCACGTCTGGTTCCCGGGCCGGCCCTGACCCGCTCGGGCGCCGGGGCCCCGGCCACCCTGACCCGCCTGGGTTCCCGGGCCCGTTCCACCCCGGCCACCGGTGCCGAGCGTCCCATTGGCCGCGGCGGTGAAGGCACGCAGGTGGTTCTGGGAGCCGGCCAGTAGCCGCTCCAGCATGGTCTGCACGTCGGTCTGCTTGACGGTCTTCAGCGCGGCCTGCAGGTCGGCGATGTCGCGCTTCTCCAGCTCGATCCCCACCTGGTGGGCTTCGGCCAGGGACTTGTTGCCGCGGGCCAGCCAACCGTCGTAGAGCTTCTGGATGGCCGGGTCGGCATAGCTGCCGATGGCCCTCCCGGTGGCGGGATCGGCGACGCCGTAGCGGGTGAGCAGCATGCCGATGGAGTCGAAGTGGCGCTGCTCGCTCAGCGTGATGCGGCTGAAGGGCAGGGCGTCGTCGTACTTCTTGGCCAGCTGGGCGTAGAGGTCGCGGGCCATCCGCTCTTCCTCGCGGCTGAAGGTCAGGGCCTGGGCCAGGCCGGCGTCGTCCTTCTGGACGGGTGCAACCCGCGCGGGGGCAGGTGCGGAAGTGGACGGGCCAGCCTCGGCGAAGCCCGCGACACCAACGCCGGAGAACAACACGGCGGAGGCAACCAACAGGGTGCGATGTTTCGTGTTCATGGCTCAAGTCCATCGCTCGTCCATTAAGGGGCGGCCGGGGCTGGTGTGAAGATTCCATGAAGCCGACGCACCGGGGAAGCCGAGGCGGCATCACGATCGGGGTCTCGCCGGCCAGATCCACGCGAGCGGTTCGACTTCTGACCGGATGGGTCAGCTCCCGGGGGAATGAACAGCGGGGGACGAAACGGTGGTTGGGACCCAGCGGGGGGGGTGGCGTTGGGTGATCCCTTACCCCTCCA